>NZ_JBEYHT010000058.1:0-49524 GCF_040635425.1 Streptomyces laurentii
AAGCTCAAGCGCGG
Source organism: Streptomyces laurentii (assembly GCF_040635425.1). Classification (NCBI taxonomy): domain Bacteria; kingdom Bacillati; phylum Actinomycetota; class Actinomycetes; order Kitasatosporales; family Streptomycetaceae; genus Streptomyces; species Streptomyces laurentii. Next base: position 15 of record NZ_JBEYHT010000058.1, read on the forward strand.
CGTCCACCGCTCCGTCCAAGCCCTCGAACGCGACATCCGAGCCTGGCTCACCGACTGGAACGAGCACCCCAGACCCTTCGTCTGGACAAAGACAGCCGACGAGATCCTCGACAAACTCGCCACCTACTGCCGACGAATCTCCGACTCAGACCACTAGAACGGAAGGAGGCCGGGACGGGGCATACCAATTCGGTGTGGTTACCCGAAGGTGATCTTGTCGGTCCACAGGTCGTCCGTGGCTACGATGACGTTGTCGTATGCCGATTCGTGGGCGGTTCGTCCGCCTCGGTAGAAGCGCACGACGCCGGTCTTGTACATGGCCCAGAAGTCGGGGATGCCGTCTCCGCTGAGGTCCGGCGTGCCCAGGAAGAGGGTGATCTCGCTGGGTTGCCAGCCTGGCGCGAGACTGTACACAGGGTCTGTTGGGGTGGCCGAAACCGCTGCTGTGGCAAGCGAGTTCAGGTCGGTGCCCGTTCCCGTGGCGTTGGGCTTGCCTTCGCGCCGGCGGAGTTCGCCTGCGGCGTTGTTGCGGAAGACGAGGTCGAGGACGCCGTCACCGCTGACGTCACCGGCGATGAAGATGTCCCGGTCGGCCCACGCTCCGGTGACCAGGCGCTTCGCCTCCTGGAACGCGCCTCCCGTGTATCCGGTGAAGGCCCACAGGGCTCCGTCCTTCGTGGTAGCCAGGGCGTCGGGGTACCCGTCCCCCGTTGCGTCGCTGATGGTGACGATCTGCTTGAGATCAGCCGGTGCGGGCGATCCGGACGGCAGGAGTACGCCGATGCGCTTGTTGATGTCGAACCCGCCGTACCCGTCTCCCGGGTACAGCTCGAGCCGGTAGGTGCTGTCGTCGCCCTTGGTGCGGGCCAGGAGGTCGTTGACGCCGTCACCGGGGAACCAGTCGGAGGTGTGGCTGAGCAGCGCTCCAGTCCAGTATCCCTCAGGGGCGGGCGTCGCTTTCCCGTCCTCGGTGGTGTACGCGGCGGGCATGGACGCGTCGAGGTCGCCGCCGCTGCTCGTCCACAGCTGGAGTCCGCCCTGGTCGTCGACGGTGTAGAGATCGGGGAAGCCGTCGCCGCTGGTGTCGCCGGGCTTGTCCTTGCCGGGGCGGGGGCGCACGAAGAAGGAGTAGGTCGTGGGCGAGGAGACGTTGCCTGCCTTGTCGCGGGCGCGTACGTACAGCGTGTTCGGTCCGGCGAGCGGGGGGCTGAGGGGCGGGCTGTCTGCGGCCTTGCCCGCCTCCTTGGGGGCGACACAAGCGCTGCTGAAGCGGGTGGAATTGAAGTTGTACTCGTAGCAGGCGACGTCGCCCGTGGAGAGGAAGGAGAATGCTCCGGAAGTGCCGTGTGTGACGGTACTCCAGACGCTCTGGTCGTCTCCGGATTCGGGGAACACGGCCGAGGTGACCACCGGGCTCGTGGGGGCGGTCTTGTCGATGGTGAATTGGCAGTACGCGGTCGTGCCGCTGGGTCCCCAGGCCGATGCCGCTCCCTCCGTGTCGATGGTGTAGGCCGTCCACGAGTAGGCGCGCCCGTCGGTGAACTTCGAGGCCGCCACCGCCGTGCTGACGGTGCCGTCGCTGGTGGGGCTGTAGTTGCTGTCGATGACGGGGTGTGTCGTGTCGCCGGTCGGCCAGACCTTGATGTGCACGTAGCGCAGATTGCCGTCGACGTCCGCGCCCTTGGCCTGGAAGGTGACGTCGCTCAGCCCGACGGACGGGAACGGGGCGGTGTAGTCACAGGTGCCGCCAGGCTTGGTGGACATGGCGGATGCGGCCGGCTCGGTCGGCGGCCGGTTGTAGACCACGTCGATGTACGGGGCAGTCTCGCCGTTGGCCATGAACTTCTTCCAGTAACTGGCGTCGCCCTCGTTGGACGCGCGCAGCCCGAGGGTGATCTGCGTCCATTTCTTGGTGGCGGCCTCCTGCGCGGTCGACTTGATGTCCACGGCCACCCACTTGTCCGGGCATGAGTCGGCCTTGTACCCGTGACCGTTCGTCTGGCTGCCGACGATGCGTTCCCATGCCGGCTGCTTGTTCCAAGTGTGCGTGCTGTTCATTGCACTGGTGAGGTAGACGTCGTATTTGCGTGACGCACAGCCCCAGGAGTACGTCTGGAGGGCATGGAACGCGGCCGATTTGACGGTGACTCCGTACAGGGTGCTGGAGAAGTCGAAGTTGAAGACGGACCGGGAAGTGCCACCGGTGGTCGACTCGTAGCCGATTCGGGCCTCGTTGGTGCCGTCGTTGAAATTCTGTCCGTTGTAGAAGCTCGACGAGGGGTACCTGTCGTAGAGCAGGGTCCAGCTCTTCTTGTGGCCCTTGAAGGACGGGTCGATGAACACTGGGTAGACCAGGTCCGGATCGGCGAGTTTCTTGGCCGGCACTGTGAGGCCGAGCGTGTTGTCCGTGTCCAGGGTCGCGCCGAGTACGGCGTCATGGCTGCCCGGCTGCGGTCCCAGGATGCCGGGCAGGCCGAGAGCGGTGCCTGGGACGTCGGGATCGACGGACGACGGTGTTTCCCCCACCGTCGTCCGTGGATTTCCTGCCGAATCCCACATGTAGGGCGTGGGTGCGACGGCCATCTCTTCGCCGTTCTTGTCCCACGCGCTGACCACGTGAGTCGTGCCGTCGAGCGAGAAGGACAGGGATGGCGAGGAAAGGCGGTAGTCGAGTTTCCTCAGCAGGGGGTCCTGGGCAGCCTCCGGGGTGTGGACGACGAGAACGTGTGAGTAGCCGTTGTCGCGTGCGGTGAGAAGCAGGTCGATTCCGGGCCGGACGTTCTCGTAGAGGGCACGGGATCCGCTGACGACGGGCTGGGGGAGCGGGTCCGGCCAACTGACCGTGAGTTCATGCCCCTCTGTGGTGAGGCGTACGAGTTCGGTCCATACAGGCTCGTCCGTAGCCGTGACTGCGGTTGTCGCTGCCTGGTGGGGTGTGAGGCGGCTCAGCGCGCGTGACGTGCGCGGCGTGCCGGCTCTCGCGGTGCGTGGTGTGCCGGCACTGAAGAGCAGGGGAGCGTTGACCGACTGGGGTGCGAAGCCGCCCTGGACCCGCCGTAGCGTGGTGTCGATTGGTTTCCAGCCATCCTTGGTCCCGGCCCGGACTGTGGCGCTGTGGATGCGGGTGCGCAGCAAGCCGTCCGGCTGCGCCCAGGTCGTCGAGGTGGCCGTGTGCGCTTTGGCGACGACGACGTCTTTGCCCGTGCGCTTGGCCTTCCGCAGGGCCTCGGTCACGGTGGTCGGCTCCGCCGCCTTGTCGGCCTTGCCGTGTGAGCCGGGAGCCGGGGCGGTGGTGGCGTCGGTGCTGAAGTGGAGGGCCAAGGGGACGGCCAGCGCGGCGGCCAGAAGTGTAGCGAGGGCAGCTGTGCGGCGCCTTGTCCGATTCGGTGGTTGATGTTTATCCGTCGCTTGCGGTGACATCAGGCCGGATATACCCGCATTCGACGGCTCTGCGTTCTTCGTGGCATGTGAGGCGTCCATGGTTTCCCTTCCCCCTCGGACTCTGGGATACCGAGCAGCCCCCTGGGAATCGCAGAGCGCGCGGATGTGTGCCCGCAGAGCATGGCCCATCTTCACGATCTCGTCACGGGTAGCGCGGCGAATGGACGAAAACCGGGCATCGTGCTTTTCGCGCCCCATCGAAGCTCAACTCGACAACTGCTCGTGCGATTTTGACTGAGAGTCTGCGAGGCGCGAAGGACGAAGGGTGCTAAAGTGTCTTATTTTACGGGGTGAGATGTACCGATTTCAAGCCTGCTGGGTGCATTCATTTTGATTGATCAAGGTTGACGATAAACATCTCGCCTTCAACTCGGTTGAGGCACTTAAGAGATTTCAGGGCGAGGTGGGTCGGTATCCATATGTGATCCGGATCACATATGGCGATTGTCTGTGAACTTCCTGTGGCGCCCCTCTGCACAATCTGCTGACATTTCGTCGATTCGCTGTTCGCTCGTGCCGCTTGGCCGGCAGCGGATGTGGGGGGTTTCATGTCTTCGTCCCGTCCTGGGCGCTCTCTCTTCATGCCCGGCCGCACGTCGGGCCCGGTTGCCGGTGCCCCGTGGCCGGCGCGCGCGGGACGTGCGCGGTCCCGCGCGCGGCGGATCGGCATCGTGGTGTCCGCCGCGCTCGTCGCGACCCTGCTGCCCTCGGCAGCCTGGGCGCTGCCACCCGACGTCTCCCGTTTCGGGGTGACGCTCCCCGAGATCCAGAAGGCGGAGGCTGCACCCCCGGACGACGATGAGATCGAGAGCCACCGGAACTGGACAGGCCCGGCCAACGAGCCGCCGCCGGAGTACATTCCGCAAGCCGTGGCGCCGCTGGCTGCGGCCACCGATTCCGTGGACCTGAGCGGCGCGGGCGACCAGCTCCGTGCCGTCGGCAACCTGCCTGTCCGGCTGGGCAAGGCATCTGCCGGAGCGGGTACGACGCCTCCCGACCCTTCAGGCCAGTGGGCTGTCGCCGTCAACCCGCCGGAGGCGGCCGAGGCCGAGGCGTTCGACGGTGCGGTCCTCAAGGTCATCCCGCCGTCGACCGGTTCCACCCCCGTCGACCTGGAACTCGACTACAGCAGGTTCCAGGACTTGTACGGCACGGCGTGGGCCACCCGCCTGAAGCTCGTCCAGCTGCCGGAGTGCTTCCTTCAGACGCCGGAGCTGGAAGAGTGCAGCACTCCCGTCGACGTCCCGAGCACGAACGACCCGGTGGCCCGGACCATCCGCGGCACCGTCGATCCAGCCGGGACGCAGTCGCAGGGCCTGGCTACTCAGTCCGGGGGCGGCTCCACTGTCCTGGTCGCCTCTGATTCCGGTGCGGGCGCCGCCGGCTCGTACCGGGCCACGTCCCTCGCCACCACCGGTTCATGGTCAGCGGGTGGCAGTTCCGGCGGGTTCTCCTGGAGGTACCCCCTCACCGTGCCCGCGCCCCCGGCCGGTCCGACACCGCAGATCAACTTCACCTATTCCTCACAGTCGATCGACGGCAGGACCTCGGTCGCCAACGGACAGGCGTCCTGGGTCGGCGATGGCTGGGACTACCACCCCGGCTTCATCGAGCGCCGCTACCGCACCTGCGCCGACGACCGGAAGGACGGCAACAACGACAACGCCACCGACAAGAAGAAGTCGGATCTGTGCTGGGCCAGCGACAACGTCGTCATGTCCCTCGGCGGTTCGTCGACCGAGCTGGTCCACGAAGGCACCCGCTGGGTGCCTGACCACGACGATGGCTCACGGATGGAGTACCTCGACGGCTCCGGCAAGTCCAAGACCACACCGCAGAGCGCCAAGTACAACGGCGAGCACTGGCGCCTGACCACCCGGGACGGCACCCGCTACTACTTCGGCCGCAACGATGTCGACGGCACCGCGGGCACGCGGGCGCCGACCGACTCCGTCTCCAAGGTTCCCGTCTTCGGTAACCAGGCCGGAGAGCCCTGCCACCAGGCCGCGTACGCCGACTCCTCCTGCGAACAGGCATGGCGCTGGAACCTTGACTACGTCGAGGACATCCATGGCAACGCCATGATCATCGACTGGAAGCAGGAGAAGAACCTCTACGCCCGCAACGGCAAGTACAAGCCCGCGATCTCCTACGACCGGGCCGCCTACCCGACGCAGATTCTCTACGGACTGCGGGCCGGTGATCTCGGCGGGGCCCCGGCCGGCAAGGTCACGTTCCGCGTCGACGAGCGATGCATCCGCGGTGGGCTCACCACCTGTAGCGACGCCGAGTTCGACTCGGCCAACTACGAGAAGAAGCAGCCGTGGTGGGACACACCCTCCACGCTGTACTGCAAGTCGACGACGGCCAACTGCTACGTCTCTGTCCCGACGTTCTGGAGCCGGAAGCGGTTGACCGCGGTCACCACCGAGGCCCAACGCCGTCCCGGCTCGACCGCGCTCTCCCTGGTCGACACCTGGATGTTGCAGCAGTCCTTCCCGAGTCAGAGCACCGATACCCACCCGCCACTGTGGCTGGAGGCCATCGACCACACCGGATACGGGACTGGGGACGACGACTCGGGCAGCGCGCCGTTGTCCGTCTCCTTCCTTCCCAACGTCACTGCGATGCCCAACCGGGTCAGGACCGGCGCCGCCGACCAGACCCCCGGCTTCGACCGGCAGCGGGTGGAGACGATCCGCACCGAGACCGGAGGCGAGATCCAGGTCGCCTACTCGGCTCCCTGCACCACCACCGAGATTCCGAAGGCGCCCGAGGGCAACACGACTCGTTGCTTCCCGGCGAAGTGGTCACCCGACCCGGACGATGACCATCCGGGCATCGAATGGTTCAACAAGTACGTCGTCACGAGCGTCACCGAGAAGGACCGTGCCGCCCGCCAGCCGGACATGACGACGACCTATACCTACGATGAGGCCACGGGCGGTGCCTGGGCCAAGAACACCGACGAGTTCCTCAAGCCCGAGCTGCGCACCTTCGACCGTTGGCGGGGCTACGCCAAGGTCACGGTAAAGAGCGGCGTCACATCGGCCGCGAGCCCCGCGACCCAGCAGTCGCAGACGGTCACGCGGTATTTCCGCGGCATGTCACGGGACGCCGGCGGCTCGGACGTCTTCGTCGTCCTCGGGGACGCCACTAACAAGGCCACGCCCGTCGAGGACCTGCCCGCCTACCAGGGGCTGACGGCGGAGACCACCACCTACACAGTGGCGGGCGGAACCGTCGTCGGACGCGAGGTGACCGTTCCCCAGGCCGTGGTCACCGCGACCCGGGTCCGCGGCAACGGCCTGCCCGACCTCAAGGCGTACCGCGTCAGCACCGCGTGGACCCAGTCCATCGAGACCCTGGGCGACGGCACGACACGGACTAAGGCGACCGTCCCCACCTACGAGCCGACGTACGGCCTTCCGGAGACTTCCTACTCCTACACGCTGGGCAAGGACGGCACGACCAAGGCCGACGAGTCCTGCACGAAGACCACCTACGTCCACAAGGACACCGCCGACGTCCTCCTCGTCGGACTGCCGCAGCGGGTGCGTGCCACCGTCGGCGACTGCTCGGCGAACGAGACCGCATCCGGCAACAAGATCATCAGCGATGTCCGCACGTCCTACGACGCGCTGAAGGCCTTCGGCACCGCGCCGTCCAAGGGACTGGTCCGCCAGATCGACACCGTCAACGAGAACGGCGACGGCTGGATCACCACGGCCCGCAAGGAATACGACGCATTGGGCCGATCGACAAAGGTCCTCGACGCGCAGGGCAACGCAAGCAGCACCTCCTACAGCCCTGCGACCGGCACGGCCTTCACGGTCACCGGCACCAACGCCGCCGGGCACACCACCACGACCACCTTCGACCCCGGCCGCAACAGCGTCCTGTCGGTGACTGACGCCAACGGTCGCACGAGCAACAGCCGTTACGACAGCCTCGGCCGCCTCGTCGCTGCCTGGGCGCCTTCCCGCAAGCCGGACAGCGACAGCCCCACGGCCCGCTTCACCTACCGCATCGAGAACGACGTCGTGCCCGCGGTGATCACCGAGACCCTGCGCGACAACGGCACGTATGCCCGTTCCATCGCCCTCTACGACGGGCACCTGCGCCCCCGCCAGACCCAGACGGACGCCGTAGGCGGTGGCCGTGTCATCACGGACACGCTGTACAACGCCAACGGCACCGTGAGCGAGACCAGAGACGGCTACTTCGACAAGGGCGAGCCCACGGCCGAGACCTACTTCCCGGCCTCCTTCTACCTAATCCCCCACTCCACGAGATTCTCGTACGACGGTCTCGGCCGCCCCGTCCGCGCCACGACCCTTCACAAGGGCACCGAGAAGTACGCGGACACCGTGCAGTACGGGGGTGACTGGACCCTGACGCGCACAGGCATGTCGCCGGACGGAGCCACCCCGCTCAGTGGCAGCCGGGCAGTGAAGACGTGGAACGACGCGGCGGGCCGCACGGTCAAAATCCAGCACTACGCCTCGATGTCCGTCACCGCGCCAGCCGTCACTCTGGACACGCTGTACGCGTACGACACCCGGGGCAAGCTGTCCACTGTCACCGACCCCCAGCAGAACACCTGGACCTACGACTACGACGTCCGGGGCCGGCTGAAGACGACGAAGGACCCAGACGTGGGCTCCACCGGCTTCGGCTACGACGAGCTCGACCGCCGGATCCGGACGACGGACAGCCGCGAGCGAGCCCAGTACACCGTCTACGACGTCCTTGGACGCCAGACGGAGGTGCACGAGGACTCGGCCACGGGCCCGCTTGTCGCGAAGTGGACCTACGACACCCTGCCCGGCGCCAAGGGGTACCCCGTGGCGGCCACCCGGATCACCGACGGAGCGGAGTACACCAGCGAGGTCACCGGGTACGACACCGAATACCGCCCGACTGGCAGCAAGGTCGTCATCCCGAAGGTCGACGGCGTCACGAACGGCTTCGACGGCACCTACAACTACAGCAACACCTACACGCCCACGGGCAATCCGCAGTCGGTGACCCTGCCCCAGGCCCCCGGCGGTCTCGCGGAAGAGAAAGTGATCACGCGATACGACGCCGACGGCCTGCCGATCACCACGTCCGGCCTCGACTGGTACACCTCCGGCGTGGTTTACGGCCCATACGGCGACGTCATGCGGACCACCTCCGGGGATGGCGGGCGCCGGATCTGGACCACGAACGAGTACGACGAGGCGACGGGCCGGCTCACCAAGACCTACAACAACAAGGAGACCTCGCAGGCCCCGGTGTCCACCCTGGCCTACGGATACGACACCGTCGGCAACGTCACCTCGGTCACCGAGACACAGTCGGCGACCGACATCGACCGCCAGTGCTTCGCCTACGATCCGATGGGCCGCCTGGTCCACGCCTGGACCGGAGCGGACAAGTGCCCCACGAGCGCGACCGCCCAGGGCGCGGGGCCCACCTTGGCCCAGGTCTCCCCGGGCATTGGCGGAAGCGGCTACTTCCACTCGTACACGTTTGACACCATCGGCAACCGCACGTCGCTCACCGTCCACGACCTGACCGACGCGAAGCTGGATGACACCTACAGCTACACCTACGGCAAGACGGTCCCCAACAACGGCACCCAGCAGCCGGAACTCGTCCAGCCGCACACCCTGGTCAAGACTGACGCGAAGGTCGTCACTCCCACCTCCACCGTCGAGTCGCACAACACCTACGAGTACGACGCCTCCGGCAACACCACCAAGCGTGTCCTCAACGGTGATACCCAGAGCCTGAACTGGGACCGGAACAACAAGGTCACCTCCGTCACCGGCTTCGGCGGCGGAAAGGGCGCCTTCGTCAACCCGGCCTCAGGCAAGTGCCTGGACGTCGAGAGCGCGAAGACCGTCGATGGTACGCCCCTCCAGATCTGGCCTTGCAACGGAACCAAGGCCCAGGAGTGGAAGCTCTCCGACGGCACGCTCAAGGCGTACGGCAAGTGCGCGACGATCAAGGACGCCTTGATCGTCCTCTCCACCTGCGTGGACAAGAACACAGCCCAACAGTTCGTCAGCCGCGCCGATGGCGACCTGGCCCTGTACAACGCCGCATCCGGCAAGTGCGTCGACGTTCCCGGTGGCGACACCGCGGACGGCAACGACCTCCAGATGTACACGTGCAACAAGACGGACGCTCAGAAGTGGAGCCCCGGAGACACCACGCGCTACCTGTACGACGCCGGGGGCAGCCGACTCATCGAAATCACGGGGACCACGCGGACGCTCTTCCTCCCAGACTGCCAGATCAGCGTCAAGAGCAGCGGCCAGGTATTGAATGCCCAGCGCTACTACACCCAGCCCGGCGCGCCGACGACGCTCCGCACCACCTCCGGCAAACCCGCCGGTCACAAACTGACGGTCCAGCTTCCCGACCGTCAGGGCACGTCGACAACGGCTGTCGACCAGTCGGGCGACCAGCCGGTCACCCGCCGCTTCTACGACCCGTACGGCAATCCCCGCGGCACCGAACCGACTGCGTGGGCCGACCGCCGCACTTTCCTGGGCACCGGCATCGACGACTCGACGACCGGCCTCACCCACATCGGGGCCCGCGAGTACGACCCGACGACCGGCCGCTTCCTGTCGGTGGACCCGATCATCGACATCACCGACCCGCTCCAGATGAACGGGTACACCTACGCCAGCGGCAACCCCGCCACGTACGCGGACCCCACGGGCCTGTGCATCGATGCCGGCAACGGACATTGCGAGGCGGACACCGGCTGGAAGCCCAACGGCAAGCCGAACTACAACCGGGGCGGCGGTTCCACCAAGAAGCCGCAGAAGGGGGACACGCCCACCGGCAGCCAGGCGGAATCCTCCGTCTCCAGATCCGTGTACATCCAGCGAGATGGCGACACGGTGACGGTCGAAGGCAAGCGGGTGCCGACGTTCAAGGAACTCAAGCTGATGAGCTTCGCCACCGCGAACGGCACCTACGACGACGCTGTGAGCAGATGGGCTATCCAGGTTTGTCAGCGGCTGGACCAGAACGTCGATTTCTGTTCGGCGGCGAGCGACATGGGGTGGCTTGGCCAGACCAAGGACTTTCTCGCACTCATCGGTGTCCGGGACGTGGTCGACTGCGTCAAGGGTGACGGAGCCGCGTGCGCATGGGTCGCCCTCGACGTGACGCTCACCCTGGTGACCGCAGGAGCCGGAAAACTCGCCACCACCGCCGCACGGGCCGGCAAGCTGGCCATCCGGGAAGGCGACGATGCCAGCCTCGCGCTCACCCGATGCGTGACACGGAATAGTTTCGTCGCAGGAACCCCTGTTCTGATGGCGGATGGGTCGTCAAAGCCGATCGAAGACATCAAGCCAGGGGACAGAGTTCTCGCGACCGACCCGGAGACCGGCGAGACAAGCGCGCAAGAGGTCGCAGCCAGTATCCTCACCGTCGACGACAAAGCGTACGTCGACATCACGGTGGGAACGGCGGAAGGCGAGCGCACCGTCACCGCCACAGAGCATCACCCCTTCTGGTCTGAGTCCGAGCGGAGGTGGATCGATGCAGGCTCTCTTGAGCCTGGAATGACGCTTCGGAGTAACGGTCAGACCGATGTGTCGATTCTCGCCACCAGTCGATACCTGACCAAGCAGAGTACTTATAATCTGACGGTTTCCGACCTCCACACGTACTATGTGCTGGCTGGGGACACGCCGGTCCTAGTTCATAATTCTGGTGGATGCCCGACGGACGTGGCATTGGGGCTTCGTAAGAATGGCCTGAGAGGATTCGCCGAAGGCAAGGGGTACACCCACTATCTGGATAGCGATATTTGGGAGGCTGAGGTTCGTGCGGCCGCCCATAACCCGAACGTCAGGCTTCATGTATCACTCGACGGGTTCCGCGGAGCTAATCCCGGCGAGCAGTTCTCTAGCGCTTATCGCAACGGTAGTGGGAGTAACTGGTTTGCGACGGAACGGGAGATGTACCACGTGGGGAAGGCCGTACGAGTTGGTGATCGCTCATGGGATAGCATCACATTCTATCGAGGCGGGTCCGTAGTGCAGGTTCCCAAGCCTGGTTTTCTTTCCGGAGGGTGACATGGCGAAGATCGCAGAGTGGGAACGCGAGTTCCAAGTTTGGCAGTACTCCGTCAGTCACTCCATGCTGCTCCTGCGCAGCGTGAACGTGGAAGGCTTTGAGACGCGGATCGATGTTCTCTTCACGGCGGTTGAGCTGATGCACCTGCAGCCCTACTGTGCTCGCCTGGAAATCAGCGAGGCAACCAGTGTGGAGAGGGGGGAAATTTTGGGTGACCAACTGGCGGCGGATCTCCCCGGGGTGCTGTACCTCCTTAACGGGGGAGAAGGCTATGTTCTGGCGCGACGATGCTCCTGGCACGAGGATCTTGGTGATCACCATGCCCCCTCGAAGTTTGGCCCGCTCAGGGGGACAGAGTAGTTTCGATTAGTCGGATCTGAAGGTTCCTTTCCTCGCCTCTTGTAAGTGAACGTGAGGGTTTCCTTTCGAGCGCCATCGTGGGATTCTAGGAACTCTCCGCGAGTATTACTCTCAAGTTTTCGGCGAGAAAAAATAGATGCCCCACCAGTAAGCACTGGTGGGGCATCTATGTCGTTTGACGGCAACGCTGACGGCAACGTCAGCGGACAGGCGCCACGTTGGGCGGCGGGTCGCCAGGGCCGACGCCATCGCGAAGGGCGTTGCCGAGGGTGTCGATGGCCTGGCGCTGGAGGCGGAGTCGGACGTGGGCGTAGACGCCGGCGGTGACGCCGATGTGGGCGTGGCCGAGGAGTTCCTTGATGACGACGAGGTCGACGCCTTGTTCCAGGAGCAGGGTGGCGGTCGAGTGCCGGAGGTCGTGGAAGCGGATGGTCCGAAGTTCTGCGCTGTGGAGGAGGCGGCGGAAGCGGCGGGTGAGGTTGGTGGGGTCGAGCGGCCTGCCCTTCGGGGTGGTGAAGACAAGCCCGTTTCCCGTCCAGCCCGTTGCGGCCGCCTGGCGCTCTTCCTGCTGCCGTTCCTGATGGGCCTTGAGGGAGCTGATGCATTCGGTGGGGAGGGCGATACGGCGCTCGGAGGCCAGGGTCTTGGTCTTCAGGACGGTCAGACCCTGGCTGCGGGTGCGCTGGAGCGAGCGGTGGATGCTGGCGGTGCCGCCGTCGAGATTGAGGTCTTCCCAGTGGAGGCCGAGGAGTTCGCCCTTGCGAAGTCCGGTGCGCAGGGCGAGTTCGTACAGGGCATGAAGCCGGTCGCCGTTGGCCGCACGGAGGAGTTGACGGGCTTCGGCGGCGGTGAGGGGCTGGAAACGCCTGGGGCGGGGTGTGATCGTCTTGACGTTCCGGGCGACGTTACGTGGAAGCTCGTCCTCGCGGACGGCGTGTTCCAGGGCGGACTTGAGGACCGCGTGGACGTACGTCACGGTCAGCGGTGAGAGCCGCTTTCCGCAGCACTGGCCGATGGCGCAGCAGGACCGCCGGACGGAGTCTCGTTCCTGGGCGCAGCACTGGCAGGTGGTGCGCAGCCCGTCGAGGAAGGTGCGGACGTCGCGGGTGGTGAGCCGGGCGAGCTTCTTGACGCCGAGGCCGGGATTGAGGTGGAGGCGGATGGAGGCCGCGTAGCGGGTGTGGGTGTTCTCCCGCAGGTGGTGAACGGCGACGCCGTCCAGCCAGTACCTCAGGTACGCGCTGACGGTGCTGTCGGCTGCGGCGATGGGGAGGCCGCGGTTGCTGGCGGCGATCTTCTCGGCGAGCTTGGTCATCGCGTCTTTACGGGTAGCGCCGTAGACGCGGACGCGCTTACGGGTGTTGCCGGGGGCCAGGACGTATCCGGCGGCTTCCCAGCGTCCGTCCTTGCGCTGGTAGACGGTCCCGTCGCCGTTCGCGCGGGTGCGGGAGCGGCGGGACGAAGCGGGGCGGGCTGTGGTCATCAGGCGGCTTCCTGTTCCAGGCGGGTGCGGATGAAGTCGGTGAGGGCGTGGGTGGGGATGCGGCGGGCGCGGCCGAGGGTGATCGAGGCGAGCTGGCCGGTGCGGAGCAGGTCGTAGACGGCGGAGCGGCCGAGTTGGAGGCGTGCCATCACCTGGGGCACCGTGAGCAGATCCAGCGCCGGGGCCGGGGCCGGGGCCGGTTCCGTGTGGAGGATGGCGAGCGGGGGCAAGGCCATCAACAGCCCCCTTCAGCCGCGAACTGCCGTTCCAGTTCCTTGCGATGCCAGACGTCGGCTGCGAGGAGTGCGGCGCCGGGGCTGTACCCCGAGCCGAGGTAGTCCCAGCGACCGACGACGAGGGTGGTCGACGGGTCGGACTCGGGCAGTCCGGCGTGGGCGCGGGCCTGTTCGGTGCGCCAGGCGCGGCGGACGTCGCGCAGCGCGCCCAGGGTGGTGGAGTAGCTGCGGGACTTGGTGGAGAAGTGGCCCCGGAAGCCGAGCATGTGCGCCCACTTCCGAAGCTTGAGGTGGGCGAACTCCGGCAGCCTGCCCAGTTTCCAGCAGGTGCGGATCATCTGCCGTACGTGCCGGGCGACGGGGAGCCGGGTCAGCGGGCGGGCCTGTCCGGTGCCGTCGCAGGCGGTGCACGGGAGCGGGGTCCCGTGGGGCAGGAGGGTGGCGCCGCGTCCCTGGCAGGGGCGGCAGAGGAGGGTGTGGTCGAGGGTGCCGGAGGCGTCGGCGGATTTGGTGGCGTACTTGGCCACGTAGGCGGCCACGGCCTGGTCGGTGAATTCGGCGTCGGTGCCGAAGGAGGCGATCTCGCGCACGTCGAATTGTTCGCCCCAGCCAAGTTCGCGTTTCCCGACCGCATCCGACTCAACGGTGACGTGGACCCGTGCGGCAGCGGCGCGGGCGGCCTTGGTGAGTACGGCGACGGTGGCGTACGGCGGCGGGGGCTGGCTGTTGCCGTCCGGGCCGTCGAGCCGGATGACGGCGTGGAAGTGGACCAGGCCACGCTGCTGGTACTCGGCCACCTTCGCGAAGGAGAGCCGCAGGACCGCGCGGGCGGCTTTCTGGGTCATGCCGAGCCGGGCGGCGATCTCGCGGCGCAGGTAGGTGGTGAAGCGGGCCCACAGGGCGGAGGCGTGGGCGTTGAACAGGACCGCGCCCTCGTAGTCGTACGTCCCGGGGTTCAGCGGCGTCCCGATCAGGGCGTCCGTGGGCTCATGGAGCTTGCGGCAGCGGCAGGGACGGATGTCGCCACCGGGGGTGGTGAGGCGGTTGTGGACGGGGCCGAAGGACGGCGGGGTGAGCGTGACGAAGACGCGGGGGTGGGTGCGGACGGTGTCCGGCACGGTCTTGCCGCCGGAGAGGCCGGCGCGGATGAGGTGGTAGGTGTCGGCGGCATAGAGGCGGGAGCAGGCCGGGCAGCGGGAGGCGCGGCGGTTGCCGCACGCGGTGAGCAGGCTGCTCGTCGGTTCGTCGGAGGATGTATAGGTGCGCAGCACCTCACCCGTCGTGATGTCGACGGTGGTGGTGTGGCCGGTCAGGCGGACGGGTTCGGTGCAGCCGCCGAGGCGTTCGATCTGCTGTTGCGCGCGGTCGAAGTCGGGGTGGTTGACGAGGTGGAGCAGGTCCCGTACGGCGGGGCTTGCCACGTGGCGCAGGTCCAGGGTGACCATTCGGGGCGTGTTCCTTCTGTTCGGGTGGGTGGCCCCGAGCAGCAACCGGCCGGATCTGTGCGCGTGTTGGTGCTGCTCGAGGCATGGCGAACCGGGCCCGGGGGTGGGCGTGGGTTCAGTGAGGGAGGTGTTGCCGGTGGGGCCGGGGCTCAGAGCTGGGCGAGTGCGGTGGTGGCCACCGGCAGGGCGATGCCCATGCGCGTGCCCAGGTGGGCGGCGGTGATGGGCGTTCCGTGCTCGGCGCGGTGGGTGTCCGCGATGCGCCGGGCCGAGTCCAGCAGGGCGACCGGCAGGGCCTGGCCGGAGGCGGGGCGAGCCGTCTTGGCGACGACGACGGGCTGAGCGGCGGCCGGAGTCGGGGCGGGCGTTGGGGGCTCGTGTGTGGGTGCTTCGTCGGGCACCGGTTCAGAGATGGGGGCGGCGGCCTCCAGGTGCCGGGTGGGGCGGGTGAGGGTGTGGAACTGGGCGAGGAAGGCGGGGCCGACGTGGCCCCAGCCGAGGAGCAGGAGCGGGGCGACGGTGTCCAGGCAGGCTCGTCCGTAGCGTCCGGTCAGCAGCGGTTCGGCGGTGTTCAGGGCGAGGGTGAGCAGGCCGCACAGGTGCAGCAGCCGGGTGCCGGCCTTCAGCTCCGCCTTGGGGACGCCGCGCAGGGCGAGGAAGCGCAGGGCGACCAGGAGCCCGACGACGGACAGGTCGACCATGGGGGCGATCAGTGGCGCGATCGGGTGGGGGACGCCGAGTCGCAGGGCGAGCGCCCAGACGTTGCCGAAGGAGAAGACGAAGGCCAGGGCCGCGATGACCGCCATGACCACGGTCACGGTGCGCCGGGTGAACCGTTCCTCCGCCATGACCTCAACCTCCCTTCTGTCGCGTGCTGTTCTGGATCACTTGGTGAGCGAGGGCGTGGACACTGCCGTCCGGCCGGTCTTGCGTAGAAGGGCGTCCAGGCACAGATCCGGGTCGGCGGTCAGGTGCGAGGTCTCCTCGGCGACGCGGGCGGCATCGGCATCCGAGACGTAGGGGGTGCGGATGCGGGTGTAGCCCGGGTGGCCCTGCATCGCCATCACCGCGACGCCGACGTAGGCGGGGTCCTGCAAGGTGACCGGGCTGGCGTCGGGCCAGTTGCGGATGTCCTCACCCAGCGCGGCCACTGCGGCCTCTACCGTCTTCTGCGCGAACGACAGCCCGATGGGGCACACGTCGCGGATGAAGGTGGGGATGGCGTCGCCGGTGGTCTTCTGGCTGATCAGGATCACCAGAATGCCGACACTGCGGCCCTTCTTGACCAGGTCCTCCACCAGCCGGGCATTCTCCGCCGTCAACGCGGCAAGGCGCTTGGTGGTGGCGTCGCTGCCCTTGTATTCGCGGAAGAACGTGTGCGCCTCATCGATGATCAGGACCGTGAGCGGCCACTCCGGAGAGGGGCCGACGTGCCACATGTTCTTCACACCCAGCACGTCCCGGATGGTCGCCGAGCGCCGCTTGCGCAGCTCCACCAGGCGCTTGAACAGTTTGTTCGCTTCGTCGAGGTCGTCGCCGCAGAACGCGAACATCCGCTTGACCAGGTCGGCGTAGTCGCCCTCCGAGGCCCGTGACACCTTCCCGTCCGCCCCCGCGATCTGCACGGCGGCGGAGGGCGCGAAGTCGCAGACGAACTTGTTAACTCCCGAGGTCTTGCCCGCGCCCGGGACGCCGGCCACGGTCACCCCGGGAACGTTGGCCAGGGACACGCACACCCGGGCGGCGTACTCATCCACGCCCAGCTCCCAGCGCGTCAGATCCGCGAGCGGGCGGCCGGTGGGCCGGTGTTCGGTGGGCGTGGTGAGCGGGTCGGAGCGCACGCCCCGGATCACCACCCGGCCGGGGCCGTCCGGCAGGACGGAAACTCGCGTGCACCGCCACGCGTCCGCCAGGAACCGCGCCGACTTCTGGTACTCCTCCAGCCCGACCTGTGGCAGCGTGCGGGCCCGGACGATCACCCCGTACTGGTCGGGCTTGACCTTGATCTTCGGAGTCAGCACCCGGGGCGAGGGCGGGGGACTGTCCTTCTGCGCGGTGATCTGTGCGAGCAGGCTCGGGGTCTTGTCGGTGACCGTCAGTCCGGCCATCCGCGCGAGGCGTACCCAGCTCCAGCGCACCCGCACGGCCTGCCGCATGCTGACCCGCGTGCCCTTGTCTGCGCGGACGTAGCGCACCACCGTCCACACCAGCCACACACCGACCAGCGTCGTAGCGATCGGCAGCGCGTACGACGCGTATCCCGTCATGGCTTCCATGCCGCGCCCCCTTCTTCGCGTATCAGGTGGAACACGTGGGCCAGGTCGATGCGGGCCGCCTGCTCCGAGCTCAGGCCGAGCAGATCGAGCACGGCGGCCGAGACGGCGAAGGTGGCCTTGCCCTCGGTCCCCGGCAGCGGCCAGATCGGGTGCAACTTCCGCCCTGCAGTGCGGTGTTCGAAGCGGATCACTGGGCCGCCTCCACCGTCACCAGCTCCAGGCGGGCGGCGCGGTAGGCGACGCCGTCGGAGAGCTGACCGTTGAAGATCCGTGCCCACGGGGTCGCGAAGAGCTCCACCGGCCGCACCATCGCCCCCGGCTTCAGCCCAGCCGCAAGACCGGTCTCCGGAACCGTGATCTTCAGGACCTCGGCCCGACCGTCCTCCATGAGCATCACGGTCACCGTGTACAGCGACGCACCGGTCTCCCGGTCGGTGGCGACCTCCCCGGTCTGCTGGTCCTTGATCTTCAGCACTGGATCGGTGCCCGCGATACACACCGCCGACGGCAGCAGGGCAACACGGATACGGGTCATGGCCATGCCATCACATCCTTGTTCGATGGAGTCGCTTGATCGACTCGATGATGACCATAGCGCTACAGCGATACAGATGCAACGCACGCATAGGTGGGACGGTCGATAAGGACGGTGGTGCGGGCGTGTGCGGCAGGCGCTACGGACGCTACGGTTGGCCCATGACTCTGCCCTTGGATGACGACCCGCGGCCCCCCTACCTCCAGGCCGCCGAAGTGCTGCGGGCCGCCATCCTCAGCGGCGAACTCCAGCCCGGTGAGCGCCTGCCGTCGGCGCGTGAGCTGCAAGAGCGGTTCGGCGTCGCCAGCTCCACGGTCCAGAACGCCCTGCGCGTCCTGCGACAGGAGGGGCTGGTCTACTCCGTCCTCGGCCGGGGCAGCTACGTCAGCCTGCCCCTTGACCAACAGGACACCGGAGAAAAGGACGGCGACGAAGGCGCGACAGGAGACGGCCCCTTCCCTCCTGGATGGCGTTCGGCCCGCGCAGAGGACAACCGTCCCCCCTTCGTCCGGACCGCGGACACCCTGCGCGAAGAGATCAAGGAAGGACTCTTCCCCCCGGGTAGCAAGCTGCCGTCCGCGCGTGAGCTTCAAGAGCGGTTCACCATCGCCAACTCCACCGCGCAGAACGCCCTTCGCCTCCTCAAGAGCGAGGGGCTGATCTACGCCGTCAAGGGGCGCGGCGTCTTCGTCCGCACCGCCCCGACACCCGGCAAGAACTACAGCTCCAAGGTCGTCCAGCACCTCCAGCGCGAGGAGGTCGAACGCCAGGCCCACAGGGCTGTCGGCGAATTCGCACATCTCGCCGACGCCGAGCTCAAAGCGCTTGCCGACCAAATCCATGACGAGCTCAACCAGACCCGCACGGCCTACCAAGCAGCGGTCGAGAAGGGCCGGAAGATCACCCGCGAACTGGCCCGCCGTGGCCAACTCGCGCCACCGCTCCACGACGATCCCGAAGCCGCCCGCAAGGAACTCGAAGACAGACTCGCCGACGCGAAGAAGCGCCGACAGCAGGGCCACTGACGGACAGGCTGACAGCTCGGTCCGTGGGTGAGCTGTTCAGAGTTTCTTTACTTGATCAAGGCGGCCCGCTGACGCGGGCCGCGCGCGCTCCGGCCCTGCGGGGCCGCCGCCCGCTCCTGTCTCCGCCCCGCTTGCCGACGACCCCGCCGGTCCGGGCGCGCAACAACCAGCACAGCGAACCACTTCCGGGGCTCCGCCCCAGACCCCGGCCCTCCCTCTGAGGGGCAGGGGGACGACTTACGTGTGCGACTTCGTCGTGGTGTGGGGTCGCGGGTCGCGGGAGGGGTCCCTCGCCGCCCGGTCACCGGAGGCGTACCAGGAACCCCCGGGGGCCGCCAAGGCCGAGCGCATGCGTCACGGTGTGAGCCTTGGCGGCCCCCGGGGAACCCTGGCACGGCGAAGCTGCCCGACCGACGAGGGGCCCCTCCCGCTCAGGCCCCGATTCTGCCGGAGTTCCGGCGCGCCAGGTGGTGGGGCACTCCTGTGGGTGGGTGTCTGCCGGATCGTCCCCGGGTGATGTGCCGGCCGGGCGTACCGTGGAGTGGGAGGTGGTGAGTTGATGATTACGGAGCTGGCCGACAACGTCCGCAGGTACCGGCGTCGCGCGGGGATGAGCCAGGAGGAACTGGCTCATGCCGCAGGTGTCTCGCCGGGCACGGTTCGCAAGGCCGAGCAGGGCGGCACTCTCCGTATGGAGACCCTGCACACGCTCGCCCGCGCGCTGGGGGTGACCACCGCCGCGTTGATGGCGTCCGATGCCCCGGAGCCCGTTGGGCAGACCGAGGAGCCGAACCGGGTCAACCTGATCCAGCTCCGCGCCGCCCTCACCCCAGCCGTCGGACTTGTGGATCAGGACGCCGAATCCGTGGCCGAGGAACCGAACCTGCGCACCTTCCGACGGACCCTGCAAGACGCACGGGTGCTGTACTTCTCGGACAGCTACAAGAGCGTCGCGGCTCAGCTGCCGGTCCTGTTGCGTGATGCCGCACAGGCCGTCGCCTACTACGACAGCGGGGACGAGCACCGGCAGGCCCTGCTGGCCCGCGCCGAGGCGCTGCGTCTGGCCGGCACCTACCTCACCCAGGTACGGCAGTACGACATCGCGTACGCCGCTGTGCGCGGCGCCATCATGGATGCCCGTCAGGCCGGAGACATGCTTGCGGCGGGCTCAGGTGTCGGCTGCATGTGCTGGCTGCTGGTGAGGCAGGGCCGCTTGGATGAGGCGGAACAGGTCGCTGCCCGGAGCATGGACGCGGTGGAGCCGAAGATCACCGGCGCCGAGCCGGACCACTACGCGGTGTGGGGCGGCCTGGCCATGGAGGCCGCCGCCGCAGCCGCGAGGAACAACCGTCCCGACGAGGCGAAGGCGTACCGTCAGGCCGCCCGGGTCGCGGCAACCGCTGTCGGGACAGCGCATCGCAATGTTTCCCGGCACTGGTCCGTCTTCGGGCCGGTCACCGTCGCGGTCAAGGCACTCGAAGACTCCCTGGTCATCGGCGACGCCCGCGCGGTGGTGCGCAAGGCAGGCGAGCAGGAGGAGTTGTCGCCCAAGGCGTGGAAGCGCCTGGGCAGGCCCAGCACCAACGACGGGAACCGCTTCACCCTCGATGTGGCGCGCGCCCACACCCGGACCGGCGACCTGTCCGCCGCCATGGACGAGTTGACCCGTGCCAGGGAAGCCGCCCCACAGTGGCTGCGGCACCAGAACGGGGCCGCCGAGACCATGCAGGAGATCCTCGGCAAGCGCACCCTCACGACAGAGATGCGCGAAGTGGCCGACTACCTGGGCGTAGTCGGGTAGCTGCCACGCAGCGTGGCAGTTCGTGAACCAAGAGTCGCGAACTGCCATGACTCCTGGCTGGGGTGACGATCAGTCAGTGCCTACGGTCGGTGTGTCCACCATCAGTGACCCAGGCCGGGGGTGCCCAGTGAGTCAGCCCAGGAGCGATGCCGACCGCATGCGTCGCAGAGAGCTGTACGACGCCGCGTCGGGCGGGGGAGGTCCCCGCTTACTGCCGTGGACCAGCCCGGAGGGGAAGCCCTGCTACCTGAGCACCGACGGCCGGGGCTACCTCTCCGCCCTCGCCGACAGCATCGAGACGGTACAGCTCAGCATGGGCCAGGAACTGCTGGAGTACGCCCGCGACGCCACGGCACCTGGCGCGAAATCCCGGTCGGCGACCGAATACCGCTGGCTGGCCCGCCGGTTGACAGAAGCCCTGACGGACGCGCTCAGGGTCGCGGACTCGCGCGGACAGCGCATCCCGGATCAGGAAGTGGCGCCCGAGGATGCCTGACTCTCCGAACGCCGGCACACCAGTACGCGATGCCTCTCGGGGGCGCTACCGCTTCCGCGAGTACCGCGTGACCACCGTCCCCGACCCTCTGGCGCTGCCGACCATGGAGGCGGTCTGCGTCACTGGCGAAGAGCGCAGCTGCGGTGCCACGTCAGGCACGCTGCACACCTCGGACGAGCTGACCCGTTGGATCGCCGGACACTGCGCCCAGAGCGGCCACGAACTGTATGAGCAGACCGTCCGCGCCCTCGTCCGTGCCGAGCCTGGCGCATGGCAGTGAAGTCCCCGAGGGTGACACCACGCCAGCGGCAACGCGACCGCGCGGCCCGAGCCCTTGACGGCAGTAGCGACGGCAACACCCACGGATTTCCCCGCACAACCACGGACACCAGCGGAGCCAGAAATCGCCGCTGACCTGCAAAGAAGCAGGTAGAGCGGGGTCGCATAGCACACGTACTATGTGCTCGCTGGTCAGACGCCGGTCCTCGTTCACAACAGCAACTGCAACTCGCTCACGCGTGCACAGTCCGACGATGTTGCAAATTTCTTGGGGTACACGAAGACTAAAATGAAGTCTGCAGGCGGGGCCCCAATTTGGGAGAACAAGAAGGCTGGAGGTGGTCAACCTCGATATATCACGTACGATCGGACCGGGCATAACAAGCAGGCGATATTCAAGGGTGCAAGCTTCCGTAATCCTTTCCAGTCGACGAAGGATTCGGCTCGGGATGGAACGTATGGGCTGGATGTATCCCCGACAGGAGAGGTATTGGGTCTCAAGTGGCTAGCCAAATGACAGCCGAGCTAGTCGTCAGCCCGAGCGACCAGCATGTCCGCACCTCCCTGGCAGAGGCGCCGGCCTGGAGTGCCTACGCGGCGGATTTGCGGAGGTTGCTCAACGTGGTGATCGAGGAATGCGGAGCTGACCGTCTCGAGGTCAGTGAGCTGCTGGTCAGCGAACCGCTCCCTGACAGGTACTGGAGGCTCCGCAACGGGATGCAGGCCAGCCCGGCGGAGGCGATAGATCTCGCTGAGCGGATGGCGGCTGGGTTCGGGCCGTACTGCCGGCTGATCACGCCGGGGCGGCTGCGCGTCGAGTCGGGATGGGATGGGGCCATCCATATCTCAATGGATCCAGCGGTAGCCAATTCACTTACCAGACTTGCTGGCGACAACCTGTGTCTTGAGTGGCGCACATCGGAACCGGACCCGCAGGAGAAACCAAGACTTGTCGATGGCGTCGTGGATGACGAGTTTTGGGGCTCGGTTCGAGCGGCGGCCGATGGGCTAGTGCTCTTGTGTGAGCGCTGGGCGCATGGCGCTTACGGCTGCCGATGGTTCCGGGTGACTGCGGAAAATATGACGGAGGTGGCACAGGTTGTACGGTCTCGCTCGCTCCTCTGCGTCGTCGCAAACCCGGACCTGCGGCTCGATGCAGGGCTATTGGGCGAAGATTTCACTGCGTTCGAAGCCCCGCTCACGCCTGGCCAACTCATTTACCGTGCCCACCCAGGAGGGGCCGATAGTCTTGCCGAAGTAGCTGGCAGGGGATTTTCGTTCATGCTGGCGGATGCGGTCTTGGCGGGGTGGTGCGCCGTGGTGCCGGATGCAGATGGCGTAGTCAGAGCAGCATGGGAGAGCCCTGGTGAGGAGTGAGGCGGGGTAGCAGCTATCTCAAGGAATAGCCGATTCGCGATCGAAGTGATCGGTGATCCAGCCTCGGAGGGTGGCGTCTCGTCGCCTTCCGAGGCCGCCGGCAGGGCCACGGTCAGGGATTTCTCAGAATCATTCCCGATGGACCTGAGTCCTCGATGGTGGTGAAGGTGATGGCGCTCTGCCCCTTGTGGTGGTTGGGCAGGTGATAGGCAGCGGCCATCTTCCAGACGTCGTCGCCGAAGCGCGGGCTCGGCCCGGCGTCCTCCCATAGCGGGCGGCCGACCAGTCCTCCGCCCTGCAAGGAGCCCCCAGATGCCTCGGTACCCACACACGCCCTCCCCCGGACCGTTCGGCCCCGAACCGGCCCGTCCAGCCACTACGTCGCTGCCGACGGAGCGCCCGCTGTTGTCGGCGCACGCCGCCGTGGTGTTCCTGGGGTCCGTCATCATGGGCCTCAGTCCTCGTTCGACGGGCCGGTTACCGGACCAGCAGCGACTGAGGTGCCCGGGGTTGTCCAGCTCGACTGCTCCCCGAAGCTCGGGATATTGGAGCGTACAAACCGAGGACCACGACCTCACCTCTACGGACAGGACCGAGCTGAGTCTCCTTGAGCTCGGCTTCGAACTGCCGGTATCTGCCAGGGATACTGCGAGCGGCTGGTCCAACGGCACTTCCTAAGGGGACCCCACCGCTCCGCTCGACCGTCATCGCACACTGGTTCAATCTGCCCCGCTGGCACGGATCAGCCCACCTCACAGCTCGCACCGCCGATGGAACCCCACGACTGGTGCCCGCCGGCCGCAGTGTGTATAAGGCGGACGGATGGAGGATCACGCTTGACGTTCGACCCGACCACGAGGCCGTCCTCTCTGACGTGCACCAGACCGACGTCTACGCCATGACCCACGTAATGGAGATCCGTCGGCTGAACGGAACCGCGTTCACCGACGCCGAGGTCACCCGTGTCCTCAGTGCCATGCACGTCGGGTTGTCATTTGCGCTCGGCCGGTGGGTCGCCCCCGCCCTGCCTGTCGGCCAGAACGACCACGAACAGATGGTGTGGGGCCAGTGCGGCCCGATGCTCTGCGACCCGGCACGCCGCATCAGCTCCGGTTGGTGGTAGCCCGAAGACCAGGCATCCTTGGCAAATCTGCTGGCTTGCCTCCTGCCGTCCTTCCGCGATCCCTGCACGGGACAGGCGCTTCGCCTGCAAATGCAGTATGCGATCACCGCCATTGCCGACAGAGGATTCGTCGAACAGCGGATCATGAGTGGGGCTGCCGGCCTGGAGCATGCGATGTGGCAGGAAGTTGGTGCTCAGCGGTCGGCTCACTGAAGCCGAGTTCACATCCCGCGCCTGGCCGGCCCATAAGAAGCTGCGTACGCTCTTGACGGACGCCGGGGTAGATCTGAGGGTGCGTGCAGACCCTCTGCCGGCGGCCGCCGCCTTCGCGACCGGGCAGCAAGTGAGCGAAGTCCGGTCGGCGGATGGCGCCGACGTCGTCACACGCGTCCGTAACCGTCTTGTGCATCCCAAAGAGACACAAGAGCCCGTCTACGGAGTCAATGGACTGGTCACCGAGACCTGGCTACTGACCCGCCATTACCTCGCGCTGCTGGTACTCCGCTCGATCGGCTACCGAGGTTCCTACCAGGACCTCTCCAGGACCAACAGGTGGGTCAGCGAGATCGAGCCCGTCCCATGGACCTGAGATTCCGCACGACTGCACGGGTTGACGGCGCTCCTGCCTGGCGGCCGACCGTCCTTGCTGTGCTACGGAACTGGCAAGCCCGTCCACCTCCGCTGCAAGGCAGGATAATGTTGGGCAGCGCGAGGGAGAGGTCGGTATGGAGCGCCTGGAACTGATTGTCGTGCAACTCGAAGAAGCGAAGGGGCTGATCGAGAAAGGGCGGGTGCCCCACCTGCGGCTGGCGTACATACTCCTCGACAGCGTGACAGAGCTGATCCTTCAGCGAACGGTGCAGTCCGCCCTGTGGGATCAGGAGCTGCTGACGGGCCTGCTGGCAAAGTGCAAGGAGCTCGCGGCCAACGGACACGAAGAAGCGGCGGCGAAGATCCCCTCAATCGAGGCCCGGGTGATCTCCAAGTCGAAACTGAGGGAAATCGACAGGAACTTCGATGCCAAGGTGGCGTTCTTGGCCGACCGCAAGATGCTCGATCCGGCACTCGGCCCCGTCCTGACGAAGCTGCATAAGTATCGCAACGAGATGTACCACCGCGACAAGCTGCGGCGCGAGGTCCTCCAGCCGGCCGCCCTGATCTATTTCGACTCCGCCTGCACCGCGCTGGAGGCGTACAAGCCGCCCATGATGGCCTTCACCGGCAATCCTCTGGGGCCGGAGCTCTCGCGGTTCACCGGAGGCGGCTCGGGATTCCTGGAGATGGATCTCCCGCAGAGGATCGCCGCGCAGCTCCGTTGCGAAGTGGGCCTCGACCTGCCCCAGGTCCGCAGCGCACTTTCCCTATACCTCATTGCCCGGCTGGACGAAATCACAGACGGTCTCACGTCCATCGAGGACAACCTTGGGGTCCCGCACCTCGTGCGCGGCGATGCCATGCGTCTCGTGCAGGCGAACCTTGCCGCGAACCCGACCCTCGAACAGGTCCGCGGAAAGAAGTACCCCTACTCCAAGGCAGACATGGAGCAGTGGCGAAGCCGAATCTCCGCCCTGGAGTCCATCACCGACAAGCACGAGCTGGTACGCGAGTACGCAGCCATCGAGGACGCATTCGAGCCCTTCGAGGAGCTCGTCGAGAAGGCCGTCATGGCCGTCGACCGAGAAGTGCAACTACAGATCGACATCGCCCGCGGCAAGTAGCCGTCCGCCGGAAAAGGACCGCAGCAACCGGGAGCCGAGCGCTAACGTGTCAGGCATGAGCTGGTCACTTAGCCTCCTGAGACCCCGGGAACCGGAGCTGCTCGATGCGCTGTTACGTGCTCCGTGTCGGCAACCTGATCACCGCCCACCAAGCCGACCCGGCCATGACTTTCGAAGAGGCCGTCGCCTCAGTCCCTGCCGACAAGCTGCTGGGCGGCACACTGCACAGCCTGGCCGCCCACGCGATGGGCCGGACCATGGACATGGGCATCCTGCACAAAGCCAGGCAGGCCCGGAACTGGATCGCCCACGAAGGCGCCATGCGGTTCAGCCAGGCCGTGGCACCACTGCGAGATGATGTTGTCACCGAGAGTGCCACCGACGGACTGGATCAATGGCTACCCCGACGCCGTAGACACCTGGGTCTTCGGCCATCTCCGCGGCCTGCTGCCCGAGCAGCCTTCGAGCCTTGCCGGCTCGAAGTAACGACAAAGTCCCGATGATCAATCCTCCTCGCCCTCGGTCAGGTGCTCCACAAGTCGATCCAGAGCCTCGCCTGAGAGGGCCGGGGCCCGCTGCAACCAGTGATCAAGCCACTCTGCATCCGTCATCACCCCTGGTCAGCCACCTTCCGTGTCTACGGAGTTTCATCAAACTCCGCACACGCCGCCTTCGGCGGATACAAGCAGTCGGGCGTGGGCCGCGAGACCCACAAGATGATGCTGGAG
This sequence comes from Streptomyces laurentii, assembly GCF_040635425.1. Classification (NCBI taxonomy): domain Bacteria; kingdom Bacillati; phylum Actinomycetota; class Actinomycetes; order Kitasatosporales; family Streptomycetaceae; genus Streptomyces; species Streptomyces laurentii. Next base: position 26,432 of record NZ_JBEYHT010000058.1, read on the forward strand.
CACTACCAGCAGACGAAGAACCTCCTGGTCAGCTACTCGCCGAAGAAGCTCGGGTTCTTCTAGCGGCGGAGGCGCCTGACCCTCCGCTCCGGAGGGCGGCCTGACCGATGCCAGCTGAGAGCACCGGCCCCGGGCCCGGGCTCTTCCCGCTCCCTGCGGTGAAGGGGCCTGGGCCCATTCGCGTTGACACGCAACTCTCCCTTATTCGGCGATCCGAGCCCGTACGGATTCGGGCGGTGTACTTGAAGATGTACGGCGAGCGGGACGGTACGGCCCGTACGCACGCCGGGGAGACCCAGGTGGCTGGGGGCTGGCGGGACTTCGCCGAGGCCCGGGACGAGCTGAGCGGGTGGTTGGACGCGCGGGCCTGGCCGACCGGGGACGGGCCGAAGGCACTGCTCGACGCGGCGGCTGGGTGGCTGCGCGGGCGGCGGGTGCTTCTGCCCAGGACAACGACGCTGACGAGGCTGGCGGGTACGGTGCGCGAGGCGGCGAACCAGCGGCTGTGGGACACGCTGTACGGGCTGCTGAACACCGGGCAGCGGGCCGTGCTGGACTCGCTGCTGACGGTGCCGCCCGGCGAGCGGGTCCGCGCCGAGGAGATCGCCGCCCTCGGCATGGGCGACCTCGACGTGTCGGCGATCCCGCCGCGCCGCCTGGCGGAGCTGCCCCGGTACGAGGTGGACGGCAAGGCGTCGCTGCTGCGCCGGCACGGCGCTTCGCGGCGGCTGACGACGCTGCTGGCCGCCGCCGTCTACCTGACGACCTGGCCGTCGACGACGTGCTTGACCTCCTGGAGGTGCTGATCACGACGAAGCCGCTGGCCAGGGCCGAGCGCGAGACGGCTTCGGAGGAGATGAAGACGCTGCCGAAGGCCGGGCGGGCCTCGGCGAAGCTCGCGACCGCGTTCCAGGTCGTCTTCGACACCACGAGCGAGCTGGTCGACGCCGACACCGGCGAGGCCCCCGGCACGGCGGTGGAGAGCTTCGAGGCGATGGTGCCCCGGCACGAGCCGGCCGCCGCGATCGCCGCGCTGTTCGAGCTGACGCCGCCGCTGGACTCCGACGCGGACGAGGAGTGGCGCGGTCCATGCTCGTGGGGCGGTTCGGCACCGTCCGCCCGTTCCTTGGCGAGGTGGCCAGTAGCACCTCGCCGCGGGCCGGCCAGGAAACGGATCGTCGCCACCTCAGGGAGCGATGACCAAGGCGGCGACGATCCAGCACATCCCCGTACACCATGCCGGGCGGCCTGCGCCGCGGAGCCCCGGCGCCTGCCGGGAAACCCACCGCTCAACGAGCGTCAGGGCCTTCTCGCATCGTGGTCAGCCGGCCCGCCCGCCAATCTCAGTTGAAGCTGATGGTCACGTTGGTGTCGGTCATGCTGAAACCAGCGACGCCAGCCACGACTTCGTGCGTCGTCTCGGAGATGGTGAAGCCGGGGCCATTCGAGGTGTTGACGCTCGTCCCGGAGCTGGTCGACACACCGTTGGGGCCGACGGTGGTGGTCGAGCCCGAGGAGACGGCGGTGTCGGCGGCGGCCAGTCCCGCAACCGCCGCCAGCAGGTCATCCCGGACCCGAAGCCGAGCTCCTGCGGCAGCCACTCCCACTGGATCCCGGTATGCAGGACGAACAAGATCCCTTGCAGACAACCACGATCATCCAACGGCAGCCGTCCCGGATTCCGCGTCCGGCGCTGCCTGACCGGCAGCAACGGCTCGATCCGCCCCCACAGGTCATCCGACACCACCCACGGAGGCCCCTTCCCCTTCCCCATGACCCGCTCAACGAGCTACCCAGGAAGAGTCATGGGTTCAACAAAGCTTTCTGTTAGCTCCTCTAAAGGGGGTGAGCTGTGATGGGAGGGGTGCCATACCTCTCGGTCTCAGGGGCCGCCTCGGGGCGCCACCAGTCCTGTCGCTGAGCCTCCGGGCGCCGGTAGACGGCCTTCACCTCCGCGACGAGGTACACCGGCCACGCCTCTGCCCGGTCCGCGCACGGCCGGCAGGTCTCGGCTCACTATGAGGCCGTTTTCCTGTCGATGTGCGGGGTCGCGGCGCTCGGACGGGACGGCTTCGCCGGATGGGTGGACGACCTGGTGATGGGCGTCTGACGCAAAGCCGGCATCCACGGGCACAGGCGCCCGTACGCTGAACGAAGGCCGCCCTGGCAGGTTCCCCCGTACCTGCCAGGGCGGCCTTCGTTCAGGAACTCACCGCCGGCGCGGTGGCGGCCGCGCGGGCCATGGCGGGATGCGGTCGAACCAGTGGTGGCGGCGGTCCCGGAAGGCGCGCGAGCGGCTGCCCGGCATCGTCCAGCGCGCCCCCACCGGGGTCCTCTATCCTGCGGTCGCCGACAAGAGCATCCTGACGACGACGTCCTGGGGGCGCAACGGAGCGGAACGCGGTTCCCGGCGGGCGCTGGCCGCGCAGATGGCCGCAGCGGCCAGAGGCTTCCCGTGGGGAACCCAGCGCGGCGGGGGCCCACAGGGCTGCGACGCCCGAGGGCAGGCGCGCACCGTCGTGGCCCTGTGGCTGATCGGCCAGGTGGAGCGGCCGGTCGCTGCCACGAGCACGCGTACGTCCATTCGTACGGGCGACGGCAAGCAGAAGGTGATGGAGGTGCCGCGCTCCGACCTCGGATCCGTGGACTACGGATCCTCCGAACTCGCCTATGCGAACCAGCTGTTGGAGCAGTCCGGGGCCCGTGAACGAATCTGGGCGAACTGGACCGTACTGACTGCCCCCACCACAACCGTCGATCAGGCGCTGCCGTTGCTGGAACTGGACCGGGCCGCCGCCGAGACACCGAAGGGATCGCCGTGCGAGTGACGCGTATCTCCGGCCAGCTGCTCGGACCGCTGATCCGGGCGGTCGACTGGACTCCCGTGGCAGCGGTTGCCTCGGTCTCGGTCGGCCTCGCGCTGGCCACGACCCCGGGCTCCCCGGTAGAGCCTGACAACGCCGCGATCACGCTGAGGATGGCCGGGGTGCTTCTCGGCGCTGCCGCCGGCTTCGCGCTGGTGGACACGGCCTCCGCCACGACGATGGTGGTTCCGGTACCGCGCTGGCCGCGGCAGTGGCTCCGGCTGTTGCTCGTGGCCGCCCCCATCGCCGCCGTCTGGGCGGGCACGTTCCTCATCCTGTCGGTCCGGCTCGCCGAAGGCGCGGAGCTGGCAGCCCCCGGGCTGGCCACGGAGGCGATCGTCTGTCTGCTGACAGGACTCGCCTGCACCGCGTTCGTCGTGCGGCAGCGGCCCGAGCGGCTCGCCGCGGTGATCGGGGCGGCGGTGCTCCTGGGCCTCGCCGTCATCACGCTGCCTTGGTTCGAAGCGGTCTGGCCGTATCCCGGCAGTCCTCGGTGGGACAAGGTGCATCAGGTCTGGCTGGCCGTGCTGCCCGTCCCGCTGGTGGGGCTGTTCCTCGCGCACAGGGAGGTATCTCGATGACGGTCTCCGCCATAGTCGCCGGTTGCCAGGTGTTCATCGGCGTGGTCTTCCTCATCTCCTTCATCGGAAAGGTCCGGACGCGCGAGCGGTACGCGGACTTCGTGAAGGCGGCGGGAGAGCTGGCAGCCGGGTTGCCGGCGAAAGCCTCGGCCCCGATGGTGGTGGCGGCCGAAGCCGCGATCGTCATCCTCGTGGCGATACCGGCGACAGCCGTGGCGGGGTTCGTCCTGGCATCCGCCCTGCTCCTCGCGTTCACAGCAAGCATCCTCGTGGCGGTCCGACGCAGGCGACGTGTTCTCTGCCAGTGCTTCGGAACCTCGTCGGTCCCGGTAGGACCGGTGCACGTGCTGCGCAATCTCGTTCTGCCGGCAGGTGCGGCCACCGGAGCGGTGCTGTCGACGAGTTCGTCCGCGTCCCCGAACCCGACCGCTCTCGTGACGGTGGTCCTGTGTGCCGCCGTCCTCACCTGGATCACACTCCGCACCGACGACACAGCCGAGCTATTTCGATCTACCACCTAATGGGAGGTTGGCGCCTTGTCCATACTCGTCACCCTTGTAGCGCTGGTCGGGGTTCTGGGAATCCTCAACATGATCTTCACCTTCGGCGTGGTACGCCGGCTCCGTGAGCACACCGAGATGCTGACCGCGCGGAACAGGGTCCAGGGTTCCGGCCCCAAGGTGATGCTCGGCGAAGGGGAGACGGTCGGTGCCTTCACGGCGGTGACCGTCGAAGGTGCCACGCTGACGCAGGACGACCTGGCTGACTCGACCACTCTGGTCGGCGCGTTCGCCTACGGACGCTCGTCCTGTGACGAGCGGCTTTCCAGCTTTCCTCGAGCTCGCTGAGAAGTTCCCGGGCGGCAAGGACCAGGTGTTCGCGGTAGTCGTCGGCCCGGCGGAGAACGTGACCGAGAAGCGGGACCAGCTCGCCCCGGTGGCGCGCGTCGTCACGGAGGAGCAGGGTGGAGCGGTCGCCGCCGCACTCGGTGTGAAGGGGTATCCGGCTTTCGCGCTCCTGGATTCCTCGGGCTCGGTCAGGGCCGCCGGAACCATGGTGCAGGACGTGAGCATGGCGTCCGCCGGAGCTGCCTGAGATGCAGAGCATCCTGCAGGCACTGGGCATGACCTGGCGAGTCGGTAACCGTCTCGTCGGTCTGTTCCTTCTCTGTAGCCGGAGCAGTCGCCATGACTTCAACAGGGCGAAGGCGCGTTCGCCGGGTGCTCTGAGCCGGGCGTGGTCGCGGTTGAACTGCCGGTAGTGCACGGGCTGTTCGCGGTGGTGGTAGTACGGGGTGCGGACGGTGGCGCCGGCGCCCTGGTAGGCGCGGTCCGCGAGGACGAGGATCTGCCGGGTCAGGCAGGGCTGGATGATGCCGTGGGCGCGGGCTGCGGTCAGGTCGTGAGTGCGGCCTGGCGTCGCGCGGGAGAACCAGAGCGGGGTGCCGTCGGGCCGGGCGATGACCTGCACGTTCATGCCGTGCTTTCGGTGTTTCATGGAGTAGTACGGTTCGTCGGCGGCGATGCGGTCGGTGGGGATCAGGGTGCCGTCGACGATGACGAAGTCGCCCTCGCCCAGGCCGGTCAGGGCCTCGTGCGGGCCCGGTGCCCATGCTGCGAGGACGTCCAGGGCCTCGTCGACGTAGCGACAGGCCGTCGCGGTCGAGACGCCGAACCCTGCCGTGAGCTGGGCGAACGTCTCGTTCTTCCGCAGGTGGGCCAGTGCGAGGAGGGCCTGCTTGAAGCGGCCCAGGCGTCTCCACGGCCGGGCACGAACAGGGCACGGGTCGTGTCCGGCCACTCGCGCTGCAGGTGGCGCAGGCGCTGCATGAGGGCCGACCCTCTGGCGGCGCACCTGCGCGACGAGCTCGGCCACAGCGAGCACACCGCCGCCTGGCCGCCCCAGGCGGCCATCGCCTCCGCGAGCGGCGGCTTCCTCACCGGTGGACTCGTGCCATCCCTGGGGCTGCTGGCGACAACCACCACCGGCCGTCTGTGGCTGATCGTCGCCGTCAGCCTGTGCGGTCCGGCCGTCGCCGGCCTGCTCGCCGCCCGCGTGGCCGGCACCACGCTCCTGCGCCCGATGCGGTGCGTCGGCTGCGGACCGGCGATGGCCGTCACCGCCGCGGTCGGCCGGCTCGCCCACGCGTCCGGCATCTGACACCTGCCCCGGGGACACCGCCCCGTCCTCTCCTGCGTGATCACCGGCTCCCTCGCCGGTGACCGGGCGGGTCGCTCGGCCCAACGAGTGAAGCGCTGTAGCGCCTCTGGCGCGGCGGAGCACCAGGGCAGAACAATCGGCCGTGGGTGCTGAGGGTTGGGCCTTTCGGCCAGCGCCACTTCGCGCCTGCCCCGGCAGTAGCGAGCCCCAGCCAGTCCAGCTGATCCAGGAAGTCGGGAGCCATGGTCGGATCCAGGCACGAGCTCGCAGGCCCACCGGCCGCGCCGGTCGACCTCGACGGCACCGGGCACTACGTCCACTGGGGCGTGGTGCAGATCTCCGTCGCCAACCTCGTGGTGATCGCCCTGATGGTGCTGGTCTTCGTACTCGCACTGCTGCTGCCCTTCCCGCACGGACGGAAGCGCGGATGAGCGGCACCGCCCCGGCCCCCGAACACGGCTGGACCGCGGCGCTGCGCCGCCGACTGGTCGCGGCGCTGCCGCCGGAGAAGCTGCTGCCCGACACTCAGCCGGCCTACATGGCGTCCTGGGTCTACGTCTTCGGCGTCCTCACGGTCTCCTCGCTGGTCGTGGTGCTGGTCAGCGGGGGTCTGCTGGCCCTGAAGGGTCCCGCGTGGTGGCACGTCTCCTCGGTGGGGAAGTACGTGAACAGCCTGCACCTGTGGAGCGTCGAGCTGTTCATGTTCGTCCTGGTGCTCCATCTGTGGGCGAAGTTCTTCATGGCCGCGTGGCGCGGCCGCAGGGCCCTGACCTGGGTCACCGGGGCGATCGCGTTCCTCACCTCCATCGGCACGGCGTTCTCCGGCTACCTGGTGCAGCAGAACTTCGACTCGCAGTGGATCTCGGACCAGGCCAAGGACGGCATGAACGCGGTCGGCATCGGCGCGTTCTGGAACGTCCTCGACTTCGGCCAGATGCTGATGTGGCACATCGTGCTGTTCCCCCTCGGGCTCTGCCTGCTCAGCGGATGGCACGTGTTGCTGGTGCGCATGCGCGGCATCGTGCCGCCCATCGACGCCCTCACACCCGGCCCGGACAGGGCCCCGTCCGGGCAGGAGGGCCGGGCATGAGGCGCGGAAGCCATCGGACCGGTACACCGGAGTCGCCGGCGTTCCCGGCCCGGCCCTACGACCTGATCAAAGAGGTCACCATCGCGCTGGTCCTGGTCGCCCTGCTGACCGCCGGCCTTGCCGCGCTGTTCTCCTCCCCCGACGAGCGGCCCGTCACCCTCGGCTCGTGGTCGCGCGCCGACTCGGCCGACTTCACCACCACGGCAGTGTCCGAACTCGGCGGCACCAGCGCCACCGCGGAGTACGGCCCCCCGTACAACCACACGCCCGGAGCCGGACAGAAGATCGGGCCGATCGGCCTGCAAAGCCTCGCCGGGGTGCGCGTACCGATCGACACCGCAAACGACTTCGTGATCCAACCCCTGCGCCAAGCCCCCGAACCACCCTTGGTCACCGACGCCCTCACCGCCTGGAGCGCAGCGCCCGCGAGCCGGCAGCAGGCGTGGACCTCCGCCTACTCCGACGCGCTCGGCAAAGCACCGGACAGCGACCCCGCACATGTGGCCCCCGGCGACTACGGCCCAGTCCCGGTCCTCACCGCCCGGCTGCTGGAACTGGCCCAGTCGGGCGCGTTGGACGGCGAACTGCTCACCGAGGGAGGGAAGTTCTATCAGACCGACTACACTCGCCCGCTGCTCTTCCTCGGCGACGGCAGCTACTTCGCCGACCTCGCCCAGAGCCGGCACCTGGCCGGCGATCAGTGGGGCATGATGAACGAGACCGGCAACTATCCCGGCCAGCCCTGGCTGTGGCTCTACACCTTCTGGTACCAGATCGACCCGTTCAAGAGTTCCGACAATGCCGACGCCCTGATCTGGGGACTGATGGCCCTGCTGAGCCTGGTCCTGGTCCTGGTCCCCTTCATCCCCGGAATCCGGTCGATCCCGCGCTGGACACGGGTGTACCGGCTCATCTGGCGCGACTACTACCGCGCCCAGCAGCGGTCACCCCGCTGACCCCGACTTGCGCCCGCGGGTGGTGTGGCTGGGGAGGCAGGACCACGGGAACAGCCGGTGGCACGTCGCGCATGACCGGCCGCCGGCACCTGAGGCCAGGAATGACGGTTCGTACCGCGCCCGACCTCAAGGAGACGTCACCGGATGCCTCAGGGGACCTGTGCCGCTTCGGTCATGAGCCGGCTTGCCGTCTTGTCCGCACTGCGGGGCAGAGGGACTCGGCCACCTCTCGATCGAACGGTTCGGTGTCGGGGGTGAGCACTGATACGGCGGCCACGGCCACCCCGAGGGCACAGGCCTCGACCGGGTCGTCGCCCGCAGCCAGTCGAAGGGTGAGTGCGGCCACCATGGCGTCTCCGGCCCCGGCGTCGCTGAGCGGCTCCCCGGGCAACGGTGGGGCTCGCGGCTCGGTGTGGCCGAAACAAGCCCGACGGCCTCGTGGCGGACAAGGCGTACGGCAACGGCCCGTTGCCGCCAGGACCTGCGGCAACGCGGCGTCCTGCACACCGTCCCGGAGACGGCCGACAGCCAGGTCGCCCGCTGTGCGGCGGCTCACGCGTCGGACGGCCGCCCGGCTTTGACGAGAGCGGTACAAGAGACGCAACACCGTCGTCGCCGCGCCCCCGTCCCCCTCTCGAACCTCTGCGGTATGCAGGGGGTTTCCCCGGTTACAGCGGGGGGTCGCGTTCGTAGGGTGGGCACCGGTCACCCCCCCTGTACGTCAGGGGTGGCCTTGCTCCATGACATTGACGCCCGGCGCACCCACTCCCACGAACGAGGACTTGTCATGCCTGAGTCACATTCTTCCCCTGAACGGCGGCGTGCCGTCCGCGGGGCGTTCCTCTCCACGGCCCTCACCGCCGCGGTGGCGATGACGCTGGTCGGTTCACCGGCGGCCACGGCCGCCGTCCCCGAACCGACACCCAGCGGCGGCGCAGTGCTCCAGGGCTTCGACGCCCCGAACCGCGTCAAGGACAGCTACATCGTCACCCTCAAGGAGGGGCAGTCCGTCGCGCCCGCCGCGGACCGGCTCGTCCGGCAGCACGGCGGCGCGGTGAAACACGTCTACCGCACAGCGCTGAACGGTTTCGCCGTCACCATGAACGAGCAGGCCGCCCTCGCCGTGGCCGCCGACCCGGCCGTCGCCCGCGTCGAGGCCGACCGGACGGTCAAGGCCACCGACGTGCAGCCCAACCCGCCGTCGTGGGGCTTGGACCGCATCGACCAGGCAGCGCTGCCACTGGACTCGTCCTACACCTACGCGGGTAGGGGAGAGAACGTCCACGCCTACGTCATCGACACCGGCATCCTCACCACCCACAGTGACTTCGGCGGCCGGGCCGGCTGGGGCACCAACACCACCGGAGACGGCTTCGACACCGACTGCGCCGGCCACGGCACGCACGTGGCCGGTACCACCGGAGGCAGCACGTACGGCGTCGCCAAGGGTGTGAAGCTCGTCGCCGTCAAGGTGCTCGGCTGCGACGGCAGCGGCAGTTACGCGGGCGTCATCGCCGGCGTCGACTGGGTGACCGCCAACGCCGTCAAGCCGGCGGTGGCCAACATGAGCCTCGGCGGCTCCGCCAGCAGCTCCCTCGACGACGCCATCACACGCTCCATCGCCTCCGGCGTCACCTACGCGGTCTCCGCGGGCAACGACAACTCCGACGCGTGCTCGGCGTCACCCGCCCGTACACCGTCGGCGATCACCGTCGGCTCCACCACCTCCACCGACGCCCGTTCCTCGTTCTCCAACTACGGCGCCTGCGTGGACCTCTTCGCGCCCGGCAGCGCCATCACCTCGGCGTGGAACTCCGACAACGGCGCCACCAACACCATCAGCGGTACCTCCATGGCCAGCCCGCACGTCGCGGGTGACGCCGCGCTGATCGCCTCCGCCAACCCGACCTGGACGCCGCAGGAGATCCGCGACGCCATGGTCGCCCGGGCCACGGACGGCGCGGTCACCTCCCCTGGTACCGGCTCCCCCAACAAGCTGCTGCGCGCGACGGCCGCGGCCGTCGCCAACGACTTCACGGTGAAGCTCTCTCCGTCCTCCGGCGCCGTCACGGTCGGCGGGTCGGTCACCAGCACGCTGAACACCACCCTCGCCAAGGGCACCGCCCAGGACATCGCCCTCACGGCCAGCGGCCTGCCGAACGGCGCGCGGGCGACCTTCAGCCCGGCGTCCGTCACCGCGGGCGACAGCTCGGCCATGACCATCACCACCTCCCCCACCACGCCCAACGGCACCTACGCGGTGCGGGTGACCGGCACGTCCCCGGCCATCTCGCACACCGTCACGTTCACCCTCACCGTCAGCGGCGGCCCCTGCCCGGACGGCCAGAAGCTGGTCAACCCCGGCTTCGAAGCGGGCAGCACCGGTTGGACGGCCACCAGCGGAGTCATCGGCCAGAGCACGACCCAGCCCCCGCGCTCCGGGACCTGGAACGCCCATCTCGACGGCTACGGCAAGGAGCACACCGACTCCCTGACGCAGGGTGTCTCCCTGCCGCAGGGCTGCAACTCCTACACCCTGGACTACTGGCTGCGCATCGACACCGCCGAGTCGTCCGTCAATGCCTGGGACACCCTCAAGGTCCAGGTCCTCAACAGTGACGGCTCGCGGGTACTCGACACCCTGAAGACGTACTCCAACGTCAACGCGGCGTCCGGCTACTTCCAGCGGACTCTCGACCTGGCGCCCTACGCCGGCCAGGACATCGTGATCCGCTTCCTCGGGACCGAGGACTTCGCTCTCAAGACGTCCTTCGCGCTCGACGACATCACGGTGAACGTCAGCTGACGTTCTGGCTTGATCCGGTCGCGTCCGGCGTGCGTGTCCGCACGTCGGACGCGACCGTGTCCCACCCATTGATGCCCCCGCCCATCTGCGGTTATCGTCAGCCGACACCGTGCGGGGGCCAGGGGAGGGACCGATCATCGAGCACGCCTCAAACCCGCCGCGTCGCCCCGGCCTCCCGCTACCGCGGCTCGTGGGCAGGACGGAGCTCATCGCCTCCGTCGAGGCGCACACCGCCGCCGGACACCGGGTCGTGCTCACCGGTCCCAGCGGCATAGGCAAGAGCGCCGTGATCGAGGCCCTGGCGGCGGCGGCCCGCGCGCGCGGCGAACGCGTCCTGCACCTCGCGGGCGCCGAAAGCGAACGCTGGATCCCCTGCACCGCGCTGTCGGACCTCCTCCGACAGATTCCGCACGAGCTGGTGGGCGAACTCAGAGGTCCGCTGCGGACCGCCGTCGACGCGACACTGCTCCGGGCGCGCAGCACCACCCTCCGCGACCCCGAGCCACGCGCCTGCCGATTCGCCTGGCAGGCACTGCTCGAACGGTGCGCCGACGACGGCCCGGCCCTGCTGCTCGTCGACGACGCCCAGTGGATCGACACGCTCTCCGCCGACGTCATCGCCTATGCCACCCGCCGCGTGACGGGGCCCGGTCGCCGTCTCCGGGTGGTCGCCGCCGGCCACCCGGGGCAATGGGCGCTGCCCGCGGCCCTGGAGATCCCCGTACCGGCCCTCACCCCGGGCGCTCTGACGGAGCTTCTGCGGCAGTACGCCCTCCCCGCCCGGATCGCCAACAAACTGCACGCCGACTCCGCGGGCAACCCCTATCTGGCACTCGCCCTCGGCGGCGCCTTCGCCGACCGGTCACCTGGTGATCTGCGCCCGGTGCCACTGCCGCACCCGGTGCATCTGTTCATCGCCGAACGGCTGCACGCCCTGCCCGACGAGGTCCGGCAGACGCTGCTGACCGCCGCCCTGGCCGACCGTCCCACGGCCGACCTGCTGCGGCGCGCGGGCCGTGACCTCGCCGAGAACGAGATCGCGGCCGCCGCCTCGGCCGGACTCCTGGTGTCCGAGGACGGCGCCATCCGCTTCACCCCGCCGGTCGTCGCGAGCGTGATCACCCAGTCCGCCCCCGACGCCCAACGGGCACGGACCCACCGCGCGCTGGCCACCATCGTCACCGACGCGGCCGGCCGGATCAGGCACCGCGCCCTGGCCACCGCCACCTCCGACGCCGACCTCTCCCGTTCCCTCGCCACCGCCGCCGAGACCGCCTGTCGCAACGGCGCCCGGGCGCTGGCCGCCGAGCTGTATCTGCTGGCGGCCGACCGCACTCCGGCCGAGTCCGACGCCGAGCGGCTGGAATGGCTCGTCACCGCTGCCGAGGTCGCTGCCGCCGGTTCGCTCCCCGAGACGGTACACCGGGCCGCCGACGCCGTCCTGGCCGCCGGAGCGCACCCCGCGCAGCGGGTACGGGTCCGCCTGGCGCTGATCGACCTGTCCGGCCAGGGCGTCGCGGGCATGGACGAGGTGCTCGCGGGAGCCCTCGTCGACGCGGAGGGAGACGCGGCGCTCACGGCCAGGGTGCGGCTGCGCCTGTCGTGGGCGGAGATCATGAACGGGCAGTTGGAGCGCGGCCGCGGTGAGGCACAGGCCGCGGCGAAGCTCGCCCGGTCCGCGCAGGACCCGGCGACCGAGGCGATGGCGTTGACGATGCAGGCCCTCGCCGCCCGCGTCACCGCCCGTCCGGCGGAGGCACGGGCGGCACTCGCCGCCGCGCAGGCGCTGCCGCAATCGGCGCCACCCGGGATGCTGCACATGTCGCCGCACTTCCACGCCGCGCGTTTCGCGTTCTTCGACGACCGGCTGCACGAGGCCCGCCTCGACCTGCTGAAGATGCTCGCCCGGGTCGAACGAGGCCTCGGCGACGAGTTGGTGGTGGTGCTGCGCTGTCTGTCCGAGGTCTCGGCCCGGATGGGCCGCTGCCGCGACGCCCTGGACTTCGCGAGCCGTGCGATGCGGGTCTCACGGGAGTGCGGCACCAGCCCGGGGCCCGCCTGGTACAGCCGCGCGGTGGCCGAACTCGCCGGCGGCACCCTGGCCCGCGCCGCGTTCTTCGCCGAACGCGCCGTCCATGCCTCGGAGCAGGAACACGACGCCATCTACGTGGGCCGCGGTCTGCACGCGCTGGGGCAGACGCTGCTGCGTTCGGGGGATGTGCCGCGCGCCGTCCAGGTGCTGCAGCGGGTGGCGGCAGAGGAGCGGGCCCGTGGGCTGAGCGCCCCGGTCGTGCTGCGCTGGCACGGTGACCTCGCCCTCGGCCTGGTCCGGCTCGGCCGGAGCGGCGAGGCCAGGATCGTCATGGCCGAGGCCCGCGAGGCCCTGGCACGGGAGGTGCCCGACGCGGCGGACAGCGCTGTCACCGCCCAGCTCGACCGCGCCGAGGCGGTACTGCTGGCCGGCTGCGGTGACATGGACAGGGCACTGGCACTCCTCGACGGGGCCGAGCAGAGCCTCGCCTCGCTCGGTCAGCCCCTGGAGCAGGGGCACTGCCTTCTCGTGCGCAGCCGGATCGAGCGCCGCAGGCGGCGTTTCTCCGCCGCGCGGCAGGCGGCGACCTCCGCTTCGGAGCTGTTCGGCGGCTGCGGGGCGCGGCCGTGGAGCGAGCAGGCGGCCCGGGCACTGGCACTGTGCGAGGGGACCGGCGCGGGCCGCGAGATCGGGGCCGGCCGACGCCTGTTCCCGGCACTGACATCTGCGGAGGAACGGATCGCGGTGCTCGTCGGCGATGGGGCTACCAACCGCGAGGTGGCGGCGCGGATGTTCCTGAGCGCCAAGACCGTCGAGGGCGTGCTGACACGGGTGTACCGCAAAGTGGGGGTGCGGTCGCGGACGCAGCTCGGCTCGCTCATCCGGTCGGCCCGGGGCGCGGGCCGCGTGGGCGGGAGCGAACCGGGCGGCTCAGGGCCGGGCGAGCCGGGGCCCCGCGGGATGTGACGGCCCCAGGCCCCCGGTGACGCCCTGATCCGGCAGGCCAGGGGACCCGCGTCCCGGCTGTGCCGACGCGGGGCTCGTTCCGCGCCTGCACGGGGATCCGGACACGGCGGGCAGAGCTCCGGGCCCCGCGACCGGAGCGGAGCCGGCCAGTCCGCCCACAGGGGGCCATGTGCTCGGCTGTTTCCCCTCCCACGGTCGGGCCCGAGCGGCATGCCCGAGTCAGGGAAGAAGCAGCCCGTGTCCACGGAGCGCGCGAACCGCTCGGGCGGCGCCCGATGTCCCGCCCGATCTCTCCGGGATCTCCCGTGCCAGGACCCGGAAGCGGCTGCCCGCGGACATCGCCACGTGGACGCAGAACCCCTCCGAGGGACCGGGGGGATCCTTGTGCCTGCTTCGAGTGGGTCGAGGGCGACCCCTTCACCGACTTCCGGCGCCTTTCGGCCGGGGTGAGGTCGCCCCCTCGCTCGCGAGGTCCTCCGCGAAGCCGAACCCGACCAGGCCGACGCCTCCGTCTCCGCCTCCGCCTCCGCTCTCACCTCGCGCTCACGACCGGGTCAGGCCGGCAGTGCGCTCAACGTGCCGCCGACGGCGTGCCGTTCGCGGCGCATCGCGCCCCGGGCCAGACGTACCAGCTCTTCCGGCGTGAGGCCGGCGAGTGTGCGATGGCAGTGTGCGATGAGGTCGCTCGCGGCTCCGGACAGCGCTGCGTCATCGTTGGGCCGGGCGGGCAAACCGTCGCCGTCCAGCAGGAGTGCCTCAAGAACGGCGTACAAGTGGGCGGAACCGGCCTCGCGGACCGTGAACGAGAGGCGAGCGGAGGCGCTCCCCCCGGTGGCTTCGGCCACATACGCGAACCCCCTCGGTACGTAGAGGACTTCGCCCTGACGCAGAACCACGTCCAGCAGCGGATCGCCCGGGTCGCCGTCGACGCGCTCGGGCCGCCAGTTCCCGTCGAGCGGTCCCGGATACACACGCCACCGCTCCGAGCCGTGTATCTGCACGGCCAGCACGTCGGCGTCGACGCGGTGCGCGGGACGGCCCCGGGTCCCCGGCGGGGTGAAGAGGAAGAACGCCTCCACCTGGCGTTGAAAGCACTCCGCGAGCCCGTCGGCCAGCTCCCGTACACCGGCGTGCCACTGGTCGACGTACCGCAGAAGGAGCACGGCTCCCTCCTCGCCGATCAGCCGGCGCACCGCCCCGGCATCCACGTGGCGGTTGTCGATCCCGCCCTGGACGACACGGGGGGAACAGTAACGCTCCTCCGGTACAGGACCGTCCTCGCGCACAAGCGTCGCGTAGGGGGTGGTGAGGAGACCCGCGTCCAGGATCCCGTCCAGCTCGGCGACCGTCAGTGTCTCCATCGGGGGTGTGCGGGGGTGCAGTACGGCGGGTGTGCGGCGCCACAGGGTGTGGTGGAACACCTGCTCGTCGTCCACGAATCGTGCAAGCGGGTCCATCGTTGCCTCTCCACGCTCCATGCCGTCGGCCTGATCAGACGGTCTGACGGTTGCTGTACGCACGCGGCCGTGCCTGGCCGATGACATCCTCCGGGGTGACCGCGTCAAGCCGCGTGCCCAGATGGTCCAGGAGGTCGGCCGCGGTGCGCAGCAGGGCGTCGTCGTCCAGTGGGCGGCCCGGCAGAGTCAGGCCGTCGACGATCCGCGTCAGCAGAGCGGCGCGCAGGTGCTCCGCACCGGCTTCCCTCACGACCACCGTCAGATGAGCCGACGAGGAGTCGCCCACGGCCGTGGCCGTGTGCGCGAAACCTCTGGGTACGTACAACACCTCACCGGCCTCCAGGACCGTGTCCAGCAGTGGCGCTCCCGGATTCTCCTCGCGGACCGGGGCCCAGTCGCCGTCGGCCGGACCCGCGTACACCTGCCAGTGCTTGGCGCCGCTGAGCTGAATGGCCAGCAGGTCCCCGTCGTCCCGGTGCACCGGACCCCGGCGGCCGGGACGGCTCAGGAAGAAGAACGCCTCGACAAGTCGGCCGAGCCGCTCGGCGACGCCCCTCGTGAGTTCACGCACCGGGGGATGCCACTGGTCGACGTAGCGGAACTGCAGGGTCGCCCGCTCCTCATCGATCAGTCGCCGGACCGCCGCCGCGTCGACGTACCCCTGGGCAGGGCTCCCGGTGACGACGCGCGTCGGGCAGAAACGCTCGTCGTCGATTTTCCCCTGCGCGGTGTACAGGCCGACGTACGGAACGCGCAGCAGCCCCGCGTCGAGGAGTGCGTCCACGTCCGTGAGTGTCAGCACCTCCAACGGCGGGTTCCGCGGCCGCAGAAGCACCGGTTCCTTCCGCCAGTACGTACCCAGGAGCTGCTCCGCATCCGGTACGCACCGCTCCAGCCAGTCCATTGTTTCGGCCCTTCCCTGAGGGGACCCGCCGGTACCGGTAGGCACCGGCGGGTCCCGGACGTGCTCGCGCGCACTCGCGTGCGCATGGGTCAGCCGGTCACATGACGTCGGGGAAGCACTCCGGGCACGCGGCCTCGATCTTCGTGCCGTCGGTCGGGGATGCGGCGGCATCTCCGACCGACGGCACGAAGAACGCCCCTCCGGCAACGGCGAGCGCCGCCACACTCAGCGCGGCACGCTTGGAGATCTCCGCGCGCTTCGACGGCTCTACGGCCTGGGAATTCGACATGACCACTCCTCTTCCCCGGCAGCGGTTTCCACCGCTCCCGGGTGTTCACTCGGCCCCGGTTCCGAGGCCGAGAATGATCTTGCGTCGGCCCCCGTACGGAGGAGAAGCGGCGCTGACGTATTCCATACGCCGCTTACGGATCTCTGACGCGCCCATCCACGGCCGGCGTCTTGCGACGCGCCCCCTCGGCACCGGCGGGCCTGGGGAGACCCCGGACACCGGGCACCCGGCTGAAGGCCACGCCGCCGCCGCTGCCACGACGCCGCCCGTCCCCACGCCCGTACCGTCACGCGGCCCGGGCAGGCCGGCGAATCGGCACCGGACGAGGCGAACGAAACCGAGCCATGGCCACGCCGATGCCGGCGTGGCCATGGCTCGGCCGCACGCCGGGCCGACGTCTCGTACGGCATCGCCGCCACCACCTCATTCGCGGTTCCGGATCACCACCTCCAGCGCGCGCGTCCCTCCCCGCCACCGCGAATCACGCGCGATACGCGATGTCCGGGCGCGGTGCCGCGAACGGTGACCAGACGAACAGAACACGCCGGCGCCTTCCCGTCGGTACCGGCCGGGCGGGGGCCCGTCTCACGGTCCTCGGCCGCAGCCGGACACCACCGGCCCTGCCCGATCGAGGCGGCAGGGCCGGGGCATGCACAGGTCAGAACGTCCAGGCGGGGTCGTTCGCGATCTTCAGCAGCGCGGTGGTGTCCAGCTGCGGCTGTGACCGCGTGCCGGGCGCCCCCTCGGCGTCCGGTCGGCCCGTCCACTGCTGAAGGGACACTGTCCGGCCGTCCTTGCGCAGCACCCGGACGTACGAGGACGACTGTCCGTCCCGGGGGAACCGCAGCGTCACGGCCTCCGCCCGTGCTCCGTCGGCGAGTTCCACCACCCGACAGTCACTCGCCGGGGCGGTGTCACGCGGAGCAGGTGCGCCCGGCCGGGGGGCGACCTTCGGCATCGTGATACTCGCGCAGAGCGGTACCCGCGGGGCCTTGGCGGTGTATTCCGCTCCACCGACGAACTCCACCGGGCCGGTCCCGCCGTCCCATTGAACGCGATAGGTCCGGCCGGGGATGTCCGCCTCCGAGACGGTCGCCCCGCCCGGCGGCAGCAGCCCGACCAGGGTGGCGGCGAGCCGCTCGCTGCTCCACCGGGTCGTGTGCTCGGTTCCCGGCCCGAAGGTGTCGGGCCGCAGGCTTCGCGGCGCCGCGCTGTCGGCCGCGGCGGGCACCAGCGGCCCGACGAGCGGGTCGGCCGCGGCGGACGGGGTCGCGCCCGGGCCGGCGCCGGGCACGACCAGTGCCAGGGCGGCCACCGCGACCCCTGCGGTCAGGCCCACTCCGGCGAGTGCTCCACGGCGGCGGACACGGCTGCGCCGTCCGGCCGTGACCACCGTTTCCACGCTGGTCCGCAGGGGCGGCTCGCCGTGGAGCCCGGCCTCCAGAAGGGTCTTGACATCGTGGTCGTTCATCGCAGTGCAACCATCTTTCGGCTGGAATCGGCTGGAGGAGCGAACGCCCCGAACATGTCGGCGTCCGCGTCGTCCCCCAGGAGGGAGCGCAGGCGGTCCAACGCCCGCGCGGCGTGGCTCTTCACCGTGCCGGTGGAGCAGCCCATGGCCGCGGCGGTCGCGGCGATGTCCAGATCGGCCCAGTAGCGCAGCACCACCACCGTCCGCTGCCGAGGCGGCAGGACGGCCAGCGCGGCGCGCACCTGAAGTCCCAGCGCCGGGTCCGCGCAGGGCTCGGCACTGTCGGGCAGTACGCAGGAGGGCTGTTCGCGACGCCAGCGCCTGCGCATGTGGTCGACGCAGGCCCGGGTCAGTACGCGGTGGGTGTACGCCTCCAGGTTCCGTATCTGGCGCCGCCGCCCCCACACGGCGTACAGCTTCGCCAGCGCCGTCTGCGTGATGTCCTCGGCGTGGTGCCAGTCACCGCACATCAGGTAAGCGGTGCGGCGCAGGTGCACCAGCCGCTCCTCGGCGAAGCCGCGGAATTCCTCCAGGTCACCGGTACGCAATGGGTGTCTCCGTTCGTCTCTGCCCCTTCGACGGAGCGGGCCGGGCGCGGGGATGTCACGAGCAGTGAGATCTCTCCGGATTATTTTTTCCCGGCACCCCGTGACATCCCCGCGCCCTGCCCGCTCCGTCGTCCTGTTGAGACATGGAAGCGAGCGGCGCCCGCGTCCGGAGCGTCCGCCCGTGTCATGCGGGCGGACGCTCCCGCGGGGCCGCGCGATCGAGAGGACACGGATGCGAGGCATACGGAGAACAGGCCCGCCGACCGCCGTCGTGCTGGCCGCACTGCTGACCGGCACGGCGGCCGCGCCGCCCGCCGGAGCGGCCCCACCCCACACGGCCGCGGCTGCCGGGGCGGGGTCCGTGGTGAAGGTGACGCTCATCACGGGCGACGAGGTCACCGCCCGGGTCGGCGCCGACGGCACGGTGTCAGTGGTCGCCGTACTGCCCGGCCCCGGGCGCGAGGACATCGCGTTCACCCAGCAGGGCGGCGGGGATTCGCTGTCGCTGGTCCCGCAGGACGCGGTGGCACCGCTGCGCGCCGGGTACCTGGACCCGCGACTGTTCGACATCACGGGACTCGTGGCCCAGGGGTACGACGACGCCCACAGCCCGCGGTTGCCGCTGATCGTCACCTACGACAAGGCGGCCGGCGGGAAAGCCGCACCGCGACCGTCGGCCGGGGTGACGTCCGTGCGTACCCTGGCGAGCATGCGCGGCGCGGCGCTGCGGGCCGACAAGAAGCGGGTGTCCCAGGTCTGGAAGCAGTGGGGCCCCGCCGTGTCGAAGGGCAGGCCGGCGGCGGCTCTCGCCCCGGGCGTGGCCAAGGTCTGGCTCGACGGCAAGGTCGGCGTCAGCCTGGACCGCAGCACGGCCCAGGTCGGTGCGCCGCAGTCCTGGAAGTCCGGCTGGACCGGAAAAGGCGTGAAGGTCGCCGTGCTGGACACCGGCATCGACTCCACGCACCCCGACTTCTCCGGATCGATCGGCGAGTCGGCGGACTTCACGCAGGGCAGCGGTGTGTCCGACGGCGACGGTCATGGCACGCACGTGGCCTCCACCATCGCGGGGGACGGTGCCGCGTCCGACGGCCGCTACCGGGGTATGGCCCCCGACGCCGAACTGCTGGTAGGCAAGGTGCTGGACGACAACGGCGGTGGGCAGGAGTCGTGGGTCCTGCAAGGGATGGAGTGGGCCGCCGCGCGCGCGCCCATCGTCAACCTCAGCCTGTCCGGCGCCGTCACCGACGGAACCGACCCCCTCTCGCAGGCCGTCGACAACCTCTCCGCGAGTCACGGCACGCTGTTCGTCGTAGCGGCCGGCAACCTCGGACGCCCCGGTACGGTCAGCGCGCCCGGTACGGCTGACGCGGCCCTGACCGTGGGCGCCGTCGAACGCGACGACACGCTCGCCGGCCTGTCGAGCCAGGGGCCGCGACCGGGCGATCACGCGGTCAAGCCCGACCTGACGGCGCCTGGTATCGGCGTCGTCGCGGCCCGCGCGGCCGGCACCGACGGCGACAACCCGGTCAGCGGCCACTACACCGCCCTGTCGGGCACCTCGATGGCGACGCCGCACGTCGCCGGCGCCGCGGCGCTGCTCGCCCAGGCACACCCGGACTGGAAGGGACCGCAGCTCAAGGCCGCCCTGACCTCCTCGGCGAAGCCGATCGCCGGGCAGGGGGCGTACGAGCAGGGCGCCGGACGCCTGGACGTGGCGCGGGCCACCGCCCAGAGCGTGTTCGCCACCGCCGAGGACACCGGCGTGTACTTCGCCGACCCGAAGGCCACCGAACCGGTCGCCCGAACCGTCACGTACCACAACACCGGCTCGGCGGAGGTCTCCCTCGCCGTGGCCGCCGACACCACAGGCCCGGACGGCGAGCCGGGACCGAAGGGGCTGTTCGCCGTGTCGCCTACCGTTGTGACCGTGCCCTCCGGAGGCACGGCCCAGGCCACGGTCACCATCGACCCAGGCGCCGCGGCGTCCGGCACATCCTTCAGCGGACGTCTGACCGCGACCGCCGAGGGCGGCACCGTCGTGACCGGCCCGGCCTTCGCGGTCACCAAGGAGGCCGTACGGCGCCAGGTCACGGTCGAGGCCGTCGACCGCAACGGCGCACCGCTGGGCCCGGGCTCACGGGAACAGGGCTTCTCCTCCGTACGGTTGACGAACCTCGCCGACGGCCGGACGTTCGGCCTCACCTTCAACGACGGCAAGGCCGCAGCAAGCGTGCCGGAGGGCCGCTACAACCTCGGCGGCACCCTGGTCACCCCCGGAACCGACACCACCGCACCGACGTCGGCCATGTTCCTCCAGCCGGAGCTGGACGTCCGCCAGGACATCGGACGCACGGTGGACGCCCGGCAGGGCAAGCCGGTCACCGTCGCCGTTCCGGACCCCGGGGCGAAGCCCTACTCGCTGTCGGTCGGCTACTGCTACCGCCCGGACGAGGACGAGCCGTGCACGGACCAGAGCGCCCTGCTCGGCAGGCCCGGACGCCTCTACGTCGTGCCCGGCGAGCGGGCGTCCGCCGGCGCCCTGGACTTCTACGTCCGCAGCATCCAGAACGGCACGCAGGCATCGAACGGACGCCTGCCCGACCGCTACGACCTGCTGCTGCTCACCACCGGTTCCCTCCCCGACCCGGCCTTCCGCCTCGCCCGCGAGGACCTGGCCGCCGTCAGGACTCACTACTACGCGCAAGGGCCCGGTACCGCCGGCAGCACGTCGAGCTGGCCCACCGAGTCCGGTCTGGGCGGGATGAGCATCGTCGAACCGGACTTCGCCCTGCCCGCCGCCCGCACCGAGTACATGACCGTGCGCGGCCAGCTGCGCGAGACGTACTTCAGCCAGCACGTCGGCGCGGGCGGCGAGTACCTGCCGCTGCCCGTCACCCAGACCGGCACCGTCTCGTGCACGGCCGGCGGCACCTGCGTCGACCGGTGGAACGCCGCCGTCATCGGCCCGGGCCTGGCGCCCGTCAAGAACGACGCGCCGTCGATCGGCCGCGCCAGTGACGGCACCATCAGCGCGGAACCGCAACTGTTCAGCGACGCGGCCCCCAGGCACTACGGCGGCCCGATGCCCGACTGGCTGCAGGACACCGTGCACCTCACCCTGGCGAAGGACGGGCAGCAGCTCGGCTCCAGCGAGTCCCCCAGAGCCACCTTCGCCGTCCCCCAGGACACCGCCACCTACCGGCTGACCGCCCGGGCCACCCGCCGAGAGCCGTGGACGCCCCTGTCGACGACGGTGGAAGCGGCATGGACCTTCCGCTCCGCCGCGGTCGCACCCGGCGACGACGGTGCGGTGCGCACCGACGCGCTGCCCCTGGACGTCGTGCGTTTCTTCGCCCCCGTCGACACCACCAACCAGACCGCCCGTACCGAGCACACACTGACCGCGCGGGTGGAGCGGCAGGCCGGCGCCGAGGCGTCCACGACCAAGAGCCTCACCGTGCAGGTCTCCTTCGACGACGGCGCGACATGGCAGGACGCCCCGGTCAGCTCGGACGGCACCGCGAGCCATCGCGTCACCATCACTCCTCCGCCGGCGGGCTCCGGCTCCTTCGTCTCCCTGAAGGCCACGGCACTCAGCACCGA
This sequence comes from Streptomyces laurentii, assembly GCF_040635425.1. Lineage (NCBI taxonomy): Bacteria > Bacillati > Actinomycetota > Actinomycetes > Kitasatosporales > Streptomycetaceae > Streptomyces > Streptomyces laurentii. Next base: position 48,159 of record NZ_JBEYHT010000058.1, read on the forward strand.
CGGCGGCACCGTGGAGCAGACCATCCTGCACGCCTACCACCTCGCCCCCTGACCGTCCGGGCGCCGACGGTGCGCACCGCACCCGGACGGCCCGCGTCCGGGTGCGGCCTCCTGGACCGGTGCCGAGGAGGCGTCCGAACGGGTCGGTGAGGACCTGGACGTTCATGCCGTGGCGTTTGTGTTTCCCGGAGTGGTACGGGGTGTCGGCGGCGATCCGGTCGGATGTCCGGCCAGATATCGCAGGGTGCGACTGGACAGGTCGATCGACGACGGGTAGACAAGCACGCGAGGCTCCTGGCAGCACGGTGGATCTTGGTCGTGACACCGTCCACCAGGAGCTTCGTCGTTGCGCAGGAGCGTCCAACTCGTGGCCACTACCGCCAGGTTGGAAAGGCTCATTGATGCTTCTCGGGTTCGTCGGGTGTTACTGGTTGTCGATGACGCGGCCGCCGTAGAAGTCGGCGAGATCTGGAGAACGTGCCGGTCGGCGGACTGGCGGCGGCTCGCGGCAGCTTCGGGGGCAGCGTGACGTGCCGCGGATCTGGTGGGCCGCACGGGCGATGAACGTGCCGAAGCCGGCGGGCCCCGAAGGTGGGTGTCCGAATGGCGGCGGCGAGGGCGTCGTCCAGTTTGGTCTTTCCGCGCGCCTCGCCGTTCGCGACCCGCAAGCCCGAGGCCTTGGCGCGGATGGGCGCGTCGCGGAGTCCCAGGTCGCCGTTCTGGGGCGCGGCCACCCCACCCCCGCCGCCCCGTCCGTCGGCGGAGGCGAGGGCCATGCTCGTCTCGCGTCTGCGCAGAGCGTCGGCCTTGAGCTGGTTCCACTCCTCTTCGAACGACATGCATCCCCTCGGTGCAATGGCCGTTTTGCCGTCTGTCCGACCCGACAAGGCGCCTCGGACAGGGAGGAGTTGGGTTGTGGGGGCGGCCTCTTGCCGGGTTCCCTGCAGAAAGCCCCGGCGTTCACGCCGGGGATGAATGAATCTCAAGATTGCTCTGACGTGCACTTTGGAGTGGACGTTTTTGCTGCTCGATGTACTGGCGGACGATCGTCAACGGTGCTCCGCCGCACGATGCGGAGAAATAGGAGGGGGACCACAGGCGCCCGTGCATGATGGCGCGGTTGAACCGGCCGGTGAACTCCTGCCGTATCCGGCGAGCGGAGACGCCCTTGAGGCTGTTGACCAGCTTCGAGACGGCGGCCTTGCTCGCCGTCCCGGTCGTCACCGGCCACTTCCTGGCCGCGGCATCCTTGGACCTACACGGGGGCGGCGGTCAGGTGGTACGTCGTGTCGACGTGGAAGCCGCCGGTCGAGGCCGCGTCGATCTCCAGGACGTACTGGCCCGGGAGCAGCGGAGTGACCGCGGC
>NZ_JBEYHT010000059.1:0-48731 GCF_040635425.1 Streptomyces laurentii
CGATCGAACCACACGGCCCCATCGAGACCGAAGCAGCCCGCCGCCTCGCCGACGACCTCAAGAACGAGTAATCACCCGATTACCCAACACTTTCTGAGCCGGGACCGGACACGGTGCCTGCGCCGAACGGGCGACCTTGAGGCAGAATCGGGCGCATGACGAGCCCGACCCCTTCCGCTCAGCCCTCCGAGTCCGACCAGGAGGACCGCGTCTTCCGATCGCCGCTGGGCGTCGCGGGCGGAGTCTTCCTGCTGCTCCTCGCCGTGTTCTTCGGCATCGACTCGATGCTGAACGGCCACGGCAACGCGCCGTTCATCGCCATCGCCGGACTGATCCTGGTGATCCCGCTGATCGTCGCCTTCACCTTCCGGCCGGTCGTCCAGGTCAACGGCGTACGGCTGCGCATCCGCAACCCCTTCCGTACCATCACGCTGCCCTGGGGCACCGTCGCCGACATCCGCGCCGGCTACTCCAGCGAGGCGTTCACCCAGGACGGCGGCAAGTACCAGCTGTGGGCCGTCCCCGTCTCGCTGCGCCAGCGCAAGCGGGCCTCCCGCCGCGCCGCCCGCGCCTCGCAGGACGACCCGCACGGCCGTACCTCCGTCAGCGCCAGCGTCTCTGACCATGACGCGCGCGTCGCGCCCGCCGACCGGACGGTGGCCGACCTGCGCGAGACGGCCGAGCGGCTCGGCGGGAAGCCGGAGGCGCAGGGCGAGGCGCAGGTGCGCTGGGCGTACGAGGTGATCGTGCCGGCCGTGGTCGGGCTTGTGCTGTGGATCATCCTCGCGATGACCGGCTGACCACGCCTGGTACACGACGCCGAAGGGCCCGTACGGGAAGGCTCGCGCCATCCCGTACGGGCCCTTCGGGCGTTCCCCGCCGGTCTCAGAGACCGGCCGCCTGGGCCAGGTCCCGCTTCAGCGCCGCCAGCAGCTCGGCCGCCGTCACCCGCGCCGGCGCCAGCGCGCTCGCGTCCGCGACCGGCACCACGACCTCCAGATAGCACTTGATCTTCGGCTCGGTGCCCGACGGGCGGACGATCACCCGGGCCTTGTAGTCGCCCTCCAGGTGGTAGCGCAGGCCGTCCGTCGGCGGCAGCGACTCCGTGCCCTTCGCCAGGTCCTCCGCCGACGCCACCGTCAGGCCCGCCAGCCGCACCGGCGGCTTCTCGCGCAGTGCCGCCATCGCGTTCGCGATGATCCCGAGGTCCCGCACCCGCACCGACAGCTGGTCCGTGGCGTGCAGCCCGTGCGCCACCGCCAGGTCGTCCAGCAGGTCCGCGAGCGTACGGCCCTGCTCCTTCAGCACCGACGCCAGCTCGGTCACCAGCAGCGCCGCCGTGATGCCGTCCTTGTCACGGACGCCCTCCGGGTCGACGCAGTAGCCCAGCGCCTCCTCGTAGCCGTACCGCAGACCGTCCACCCGGGCGATCCACTTGAAGCCGGTCAGCGTCTCCTCGTACCCGACCCCGGCCGCCGCCGCGATCCGGCCGAGCAGCGACGACGACACGATCGACTCGGCGAACACACCCGACGCGCCCTTCGCCACCAGGTGCGCCGCGAGCAGCGCGCCCACCTCGTCGCCGCGCAGCATCCGCCAGCCGCCCTCGACGGCCGCGTCCGGGACGGCCACCGCGCAGCGGTCCGCGTCCGGGTCGTTCGCGATCACCAGGTCCGGGTCCACGGCCCGCGCCGCCTCGAACGCGAGGTCCATCGCACCCGGCTCCTCCGGGTTCGGGAACGCCACCGTCGGGAACGCCGGGTCCGGCTCCGCCTGCTCCGCGACCAGCGCCGGCGGCGGGAAGCCGTGCCGGCCGAACGCCGCCGTCAGCGTCTCCTTGCCGACGCCGTGCATCGCCGTGTACACGGTCCGCGCGGTGCGCGGCGAGCCCGGCGTCAGGACCGCGTCCGTCCGCTCCAGGTACGCCGTCAGCACCTCGTCGCCCAGCGTCTCCCAGCCGCCGTCCGGGCGCGGCACGTCCGCCAGCGCCCGCACCGCGTCGATCTCCGCCGCGATCTCCGCGTCCGCCGGCGGCACGATCTGCGAACCGTCGCCCAGGTACACCTTGTAGCCGTTGTCGCGCGGCGGGTTGTGGCTCGCGGTCACCTCGACACCCGCCACCGCGCCCAGATGCCTTATCGCGAACGCCAGCACAGGCGTCGGCAGCGGGCGCGGCAGCAGCGCCGCGCGCAGCCCCGCGCCCGTCATCACGGCGGCCGTGTCGCGCGCGAAGTCCGCCGACTTGTACCGGGCGTCGTAGCCGATGACCACGAGACCGTCCGTCCGCCCCTTCGCCTTCAGGTACGCGGCGAGGCCGGCGGCGGCGCGGATGACGACGGCGCGGTTCATACGGTTCGGGCCCGCGCCCAGCTCGCCGCGGAGGCCGGCGGTGCCGAACTGGAGCATGCCGGAGAAACGGGCCGCCAGCTCGTCGCGGTCGCCGCGGTCGAGGAGCGCGGCGAGCTCGTCACGGGTCTCCGGGTCGGGGTCCTCGGCGAGCCACGCCTGGGCCCGGGCGAGGAGGTCGTCCTGCGTCACGGTGGTGTGCCTTTCGGGAAGTGCGGGCGGTGGGGGGTGCGGGCTTTTGTGTGGGGGTGGTGCGGGCCGCGGGGTGGGCCGGGGGCGGTGGGTGGCGCGGGGGCCGGGGAGGGGGCGCGTTCCGCACCGCGTGATGTACGGCGCGGACACCCTTCACGAGTACCCCGGGTCCATGTCCCGCGCCACACATCACGCTCTACGTTTCGAACGTCGACCCCCTCCCCGTCCCCCGCTCCCGTCCGGTGGTGCCCCGCCCCTCGCCCGCGGGGGAGGTGAAGCGAGGTGGGTGGGGGGTGCGGGTCCGTGGGGCCCTGGCCGCCGGGGGATGACCCGGAGGGCTTAAGACCCGCGCCCCCGACCCCTCGCGGGATCAGGGGCGAGAGGCCGTCCTGCGTGGATCAGATCCGGGCGAGGACCTGGGTGAGGAGTTCGCCCATGCGCGCCGCCGAGTCGCGGCCCGCCTGGAGGACCTCCTCGTGGTTCAGGGGCTCGCCGGAGAGGCCCGCCGCCAGGTTGGTGACGAGGGAGATGCCGAGGACCTCCGCGCCCGCCTCGCGGGCCGCGATGGCCTCCAGGACGGTGGACATGCCGACCAGGTCGCCGCCCATGACGCGGACCATGTTGATCTCGGCCGGGGTCTCGTAGTGCGGCCCGGGGAACTGGACGTAGACGCCCTCTTCGAGCGTCGCGTCGATCTCCTGGCACAGCGCGCGCAGCCGCGGCGAGTACACGTGCGTGAGGTCGACGAAGTGCGCGCCGACGATCGGCGAGGTGGCCGTCAGGTTGATGTGGTCGCTGATCAGGACCGGCTGGCCCGGGCGCATGCCCTCGCGCAGACCGCCGCAGCCGTTGGTGAGGACGACCGTCTCGCAGCCCGCGGCGACGGCGGTGCGGACGCCGTGGACGACGGAGGCGACGCCCCGGCCCTCGTAGAAGTGGGTGCGGCCGAGGAAGACGAGGGCGCGCTTGTCGCCGATCTTGTACGAGCGGATCGTGCCGCCGTGGCCCGCGACCGCCGGCGGCGGGAAGCCGGGCAGCTCGGTGACCGGGAACTCGGCCTCCGGGACGCCGAGCGCGTCGACGGCCGGCGCCCAGCCGGAGCCCATGACCAGGGCGACGTCGTGCTTCTCGGCTCCGGTCAGCTCGCGCAGGCGCGTGGCTGCGGCATCGGCGGCCTCGTACGGGGTGGCAGTTGCGTTCACTGGCTCTCTCGCCTCGGGGAGGGGGGTCCGAGGGGAGCCCCGGACGGATTTGTCACGCGCAGCAGCGTAGCCCGAGAAACCCTACGCGCGTAGATGATTGCCCCGAAGCGGCATGATCGTTGTCTTGTCGTTTCCCTCAAGATCCGGACACGTCCGGGAACGGCCCCGCACGGGCCGGTATTTGGCATATGCCTCAGCAGGGGCGCTTGCGCAGTTCCATCACGTAATCGTGCGGCGCGCCCGCCGACTCCGCCGCGTCCGCGACCTCGCCCAGGTAGCGGGCCGAGGGCAGCCCGCCCTCGTACGCGTTGAGCACGTAGATCCAGGCCGGCTCGTCGCCGTCCAGGGTGTGCACCCGCACCCGCATCCGCCGGTAGACGTCGAGGCCGACGCCCTCCCAGCGGTCCATGGACTCCTCGTCCATCGGAGCGATGTCGTACAGCGCGACGAAGACCTGGGACCGCGGTGCCTCCACGATCGTGGCGAGCGCTCCCTCCCAGCCCATCTGCTCCCCGCCGAAGGTCAGCCGCCAGCCGTTCAGCCAGCCGGTGCCGCGCAGCGGCGAGTGCGGTGCGCGGCGGCTCATCAGCCGCGCGTCGAGGTTGCCGGCGTAGGCGGCGTAGAGCGACATGGGACCGAGGGTACGGGAGGCCGCGCGGTCCGGGGCGAAGTCCGTGGTGGAGGAGGTGCGGCAGGGACACGGGAGGAGGACGGGAGAAGGCACGGGAGGGCGTGCGGGGGAGTCCGTCCCGCCCCCGCCGCGTCCTTTCGCCGAGGGTGCGGGACAATGGGCTACGCACTTGAAGCGTGCGGGACAATGGCGTACGCACTGCAGCCCAGCGGGGTGACCCCCCGGCAGAACGAGAGCGCGAGGCGTAGATCCCAGTGACCCGGATCGTGATCATCGGCGGCGGACCCGGCGGATACGAGGCGGCCCTGGTGGGCGCCCAACTCGGCGCGGAGGTGACCGTCGTCGACTCCGACGGCCTCGGCGGCGCGTCCGTCCTGACCGACTGTGTCCCGTCCAAGACCCTCATCGCCACGGCCGAGGTGATGACCACCTTCGACTCCTCGTACGAGGAGCTGGGCATCATCGTCGCGGACGACACCCCGCCGCTCGAGCAGACCGCTCGCGTCGTCGGTGTCGACCTCGGCAAGGTCAACCGGCGTGTGAAGCGGCTGGCGCTCGCCCAGTCGCACGACATCACGGCCTCCGTCACCCGCGCGGGTGCCCGGGTGCTGCGCGGCCGGGGCCGGCTGGCCGGACGGCAGGCGCTCGACGGCTCCCGTCAGGTGATCGTGACCGCCGCCGACGGCAGCGAGGAGACGCTCACCGCCGACGCCGTGCTGATCGCCACCGGCGCCACCCCGCGCGAGGTGCCGGACGCCAAGCCGGACGGCGAGCGGATTCTGAACTGGACCCAGGTCTACGACCTCAAGGAGCTCCCCGAGGAGCTCATCGTGGTCGGTTCCGGTGTCACCGGCGCCGAGTTCGCCGGCGCCTACCAGGCGCTCGGCTCCCGGGTCACGCTGGTCTCGTCCCGCGACCGGGTGCTCCCGGGTGAGGACCCGGACGCGGCGGCCGTCCTGGAGGACGTGTTCCGGCGCCGCGGCATGAATGTCATGGCCCGCTCGCGCGCCGAGTCCGCCAAGCGGGTCGGCGACCGCGTCGAGGTCACCCTGTCGGACGGCCGGGTCATCTCCGGCACGCACTGCCTGATGGCCGTCGGCGCCATCCCGAACTCCTCCGGGATGGGTCTGGAGGAGGCCGGGGTCCGGGTGAAGGACTCCGGGCACATCTGGACCGACCGGGTCTCCCGTACCTCCGCGCCCGGCGTGTACGCGGCCGGCGACGTCACCGGCGTCTTCGCGCTCGCCTCGGTGGCGGCGATGCAGGGACGTATCGCCATGTACCACTTCCTCGGCGACGCGGTGACCCCGCTGAACCTCAAGACGGTCTCCTCCAACGTCTTCACCGACCCGGAGATCGCCACCGTCGGCTACACCCAGGCCGACGTGGACGCGGGCAAGATCGACGCCAAGGTCGTCAAGCTGCCGCTGCTGCGCAACCCCCGCGCGAAGATGCAGGGCATCCGGGACGGCTTCGTGAAGATCTTCTGCCGGCCGGGCACCGAGATCGTGGTCGGCGGTGTGGTCGTGGCCCCGCGGGCCAGTGAGCTGATCCACCCCATCTCGATCGCGGTCGACAACAATCTGACGGTCGAGCAGATCGCAAATGCTTTCACTGTGTACCCCTCCCTGTCGGGCTCGATCGCGGAAGTGGCACGGCAGTTGCACACCCGAAAGGCGACCGGCGAGGCGTAGGGCCCGCCGACCGGCACGGCCGGCCCGTTCCCGCCCGGCTCCCGCCTGCGGGAACGGTTCGCCGACCCGGACAACCCCCGGCAAGCCGGGGCATAGGACGAACGGCAGCGGGGCCCCTCATAGCACAGAGGGGCCCCGCTTGTGCGTATCTTCCGCAATTCGGTGCATAGAGCTGAAAAAACGGTGACGCGCACGTTACTGTCAGTTTCGTGTTCGCTGCAGAACGTCGCCAATTGATCCTCGAAATGGTGCGCGCCAACGGAGCCGTGTCGCTCCGTGAGCTCGCCCGCGTCGTCCAGACCTCAGAAGTGACCGTACGGCGAGACGTGCGGGCCCTTGAGGCAGAAGGACTCCTCGACCGCCGGCACGGTGGTGCGGTGCTCCCGGGTGGGTTCACGAGAGAGTCGGGCTTCCCTCAGAAGTCCCATCTCGCGACCGCCGAGAAGACCGCCATCGCCGACGTCGCCGCGACCCTCGTGGAAGAGGGCGAGGCGATCGTCGTCGGGGCCGGCACCACCACCCAGGAGCTGGCCCGCCGGCTCGCCCGCGTCCCCGGTCTCACCGTCGTCACCAACTCGCTGCTCGTCGCCCAGGCCCTCGCCCACGCCAACCGTGTCGAGGTCGTCATGACCGGCGGCACCCTGCGCGGCTCCAACTACGCGCTGGTGGGCAGCGGGGCGGAACAGTCGCTCCAGGGGCTGCGGGTCTCCCGCGCCTTCCTCTCCGGCAGTGGCCTGACCGCCGAACGCGGCCTGTCCACCTCCAACATGCTCTCCGCGAGCGTGGACCGGGCCCTGGTGCAGGCGGCCGCCGAGGTGGTGGTCCTCGCCGACCACACCAAGCTCGGCGCCGACACCATGTTCCAGACCGTGCCGACGGACGTCATCACCCGCCTGGTCACCGACGAGCCACCCGCCCACGACGAGCGGGCCGCCACCGAGCTCCAGGCCCTCGCCGACCAGGGCGTGCAGATCACCGTCGCCGGGACCGCGGGGCACGCGGCCGAGCCGCACCCCCCGAGCGGCCGGCCACGGCGGGACGTCCCCCTGCCCGGACAGCGTGCCGCCCGGCTGCCGGGTCCGTCCGGGCCGTACCGCGGCGGGCCGGGCGTCCACGGCGGCCCCGGGGGGCTCAACGGCCCGGGCGGTCACGTGGGTCCGGTCGGCCCGGCCGGCCTCGCGAACGACATGCTCGGACCGGAGCGGCCGATGAGAGTCGCGGACCTGCGCCGCCGCTGAGCCGCCGCCGAGTCGTCGCCGAGTCGTCAACGCGTGGGGTATGTACGGTGATTGGGTGCGGCGATTGGGTACGCCGGTCGGGTACGGCGGGCCCGGTGTCGTCGTCTCCCGTACGGCGGGCCGTGAGTCCCGAGCGCGCGCGGACGGCGGTCGCGCTCAGGCGGCGCGGCGGGCCTTGCGGCGGGCGATCGCGAACGAGGCGCCTCCCCCGGCGGCGATCAGGACGGCGCCCACCGCGGCGATCGCCGCGGCGTCGTTCGCACCGGTCTCGGCGAGGCCGGCGCCCTTGGCCGCGGCCGGCCGGGCGCTGTCCGCCTTCAGGGTCTTGTGGATCCAGTTCGCGTAGGCGGGCGCGCTGGTGTAGAGGCCGGGGCCCTCCGAGCACGGCACGCCCGGGGCGCCGGGGCCCGAGGTGACGCCGATCAGTTCCCAGCGGCCGTCGCGGCCCTTCTGGACCTGCGGCCCGCCGGAGTCGCCGAAGCACGCCATGGCCTTGGGCTTGGTGGTGACGGTGCACAGCCTGTCCCCGTTGGCGTAGCCCGGCGCGCATTCGGACACCGCGCCCCTGCGGGTGTCCAGTTCCTGGAGCCGCTCGGGGAACGTGAAGGTGCCGTCGACGGTGGTGCCGAAGCCCAGCAGCCGGGTCGGCGTGCCCGGCTTCCCGGGCCGCTCGGCGATCCTGATGGGCCGCTCGGTGACCGGGCGGTCCAGGCGGATCAGCGCGAGGTCGTCCTTGTTGGCGGCCTTGTTGCCGCCGTTCACGTAGCCGGGGTGGGCGACGATCCGGTCGATCTTCCGGACGGTGCCGCCGGACGTGCGGCGGTCGGTGCCGACCCGCACGATGCCGTCCAGCTTCAGGCCCTCGACCTTCACGCAGTGCGCGGCCGTCAGGACCCATCGCGGATCGATCAGCGACGCCCCGCAGTTCCCGTCGAGCAGACCCTGGTCCGGGGCCGACTCCGGGATGACCGCCATGAACGGGTAGTCCTCCGTGGAGTCGGACCCGTTGACGATGGCGTGCGCGCTGCCGGTCATGGCGGTGGCGCAGGCCACTGCGGTGAGCACGCCGACGGCGGCGGCCCGGGCGGTACGGCGGGGGGACGGCTCGAAGCTGAACACAGAGGGATTCCTTGGCGCTCGGTGGTTCCTTGCCTCCGTAGCCTCGCCGTTCGCGACAAGCCGGACCATCCGGGCAGCATGCCGGCCGGTCCTGCGGACAACCCCCCTGAGCCGGGCACGCCTGCCCCAGGGCGGGCCTTGTCCGATCCGAGGTGCCCGTACGCGCCTCTCGCCGTCAGGCGCGCAGGCCCCGCAGTGTCAGGTCGAGCAGCCGGTCCGCCAACTCCGGGTCCTCCGGGGAGCGTTCGGCGGCCAGCGCGATGGCGTTGGTGAGCTGCATCAGATCGCCGATCGCCACGTCCGCGCGCACCGCGCCCGCCGCCCGGGCCCGCGCCATCAGCACCGTGCCCGCCTCCCGCAGCGGCTCCCGGCAGGAGGACAGCGCCGAATCCCGGTCGGCCGAGGCCGACATGAGCGCGATCGACAGGCCGCGGTACTCGCTCGCGTGCGCCACCAGGGCGCGCAGCCACCGTCCGAGCGCCTCGCACGGGTCGGGGTGCCCGGCCAGTTCGGCGGAGTGCCGCAGCAGCGCGTCGCGCGCGTCCTGGAAGACGGCGCCGAGCAGCGCCTCGCGGGTCGGGAAGTGCCGGTAGAGGGTGCCGATGCCGACCCCGGCGCGGCGCGCGATGTCCTCCAGGGAGGCGTCCGTGCCCTGTTCGGTGAAGGCCGTCCGGGCCTGGGCCAGCAGCCGCTCGTGATTGCGCCGCGCGTCGGCACGCATCCGTACTCCTTCCACCGGCCCCGGGGCGGGTCCGGGTACCGCGAGGGGCCCGCGGGCGGCGTATGCCCACGGGCCCCTCGTACGGTACCGGTGCCGGTCCGGCGGCCCGGCGGGTCCGCCGGGCCGGTGATCCGTCATACGGTCACATCGGCACGCTGCCGGTGCGTCAGTCCTTGATCTCGCAGATCAGGGCGCCGGAGGTGACGGAGGCGCCGACCGCGGCGGACAGGCCCTTGACGGTGCCGGCCTTGTGCGCGTTGAGCGGCTGCTCCATCTTCATGGCCTCCAGGACGACGATCAGGTCGCCCTCCTCGACCTCGGCGCCCTCCTCGACGGCGACCTTGACGATGGTGCCCTGCATCGGGGAGGCGAGGGTGTCGCCGGACGCGGTCGGGCCGGACTTCTTCGCCGCGCGGCGCTTGGGCTTGGCGCCCGCCGCCAGGCCCGTACGGGCCAGGGACATGCCCAGCGACGACGGGAGGGAGACCTCCAGGCGCTTGCCGCCGACCTCGACCACGATGATCTCGCGGTTGCCCTCGTCCTCGTCGGCCTCGCCGCCCGCCGGGGCGAACGGCTTGATCTCGTTGACGAACTCGGTCTCGATCCACCGGGTGTGGATGTGGAACGGGTCGGCGGTGAACGCCGGGTCGACCACGACGGCCCGGTGGAACGGGATGGCCGTGGCCATGCCCTCGACCTTGAACTCGGCCAGCGCGCGCGAGGCGCGCTGCAGCGCCTGCTCGCGGGTCGCGCCGGTGACGACGAGCTTGGCGAGCAGCGAGTCCCAGGCCGGGCCGATCACGCTGCCGGTCTCGACGCCCGCGTCGAGGCGGACACCGGGGCCGGTCGGCGGGGCGAAGAGGGAGACGGTGCCGGGGGCCGGGAGGAAGTTGCGGCCCGGGTCCTCGCCGTTGATGCGGAACTCGAAGGAGTGACCGCGGATCTCCGGGTCGCCGTAGCCGAGCTCCTCGCCGTCGGCGATCCGGAACATCTCGCGGACCAGGTCGATGCCGGTGACCTCCTCGGTCACCGGGTGCTCGACCTGCAGCCGGGTGTTGACCTCCAGGAAGGAGATCGTGCCGTCGGTACCGACGAGGAACTCCACCGTGCCGGCGCCGACGTAGCCGGCCTCCTTCAGGATGGCCTTCGACGCCGCGTACAGCTGGGCGTTCTGGTCCTCGGTGAGGAACGGCGCGGGGGCCTCCTCGACGAGCTTCTGGTGGCGGCGCTGGAGCGAGCAGTCACGGGTGGAGACGACGACCACGTTGCCGTGGCTGTCGGCCAGGCACTGGGTCTCGACGTGCCGCGGCTTGTCCAGGTAGCGCTCCACGAAGCACTCGCCCCGGCCGAAGGCCGCGACGGCCTCGCGGACGGCGGAGTCGTACAGCTCCGGCACCTCGTCGAGGGTGCGGGCCACCTTCAGACCGCGGCCACCGCCGCCGAAGGCGGCCTTGATCGCGATCGGCAGACCGTGTTGCTCGGCGAAGGCGACGACCTCGTCGGCACCCGAGACCGGGTCCGGCGTGCCGGCCACCAGCGGGGCACCGGCGCGCTGCGCGATGTGCCGGGCGGCGACCTTGTCGCCGAGGTCGCGGATGGCGTGCGGCGGCGGGCCGATCCAGATCAGGCCGGCGTCCAGGACGGCCTGGGCGAACTCGGCGTTCTCGGAGAGGAAGCCGTATCCGGGGTGGATCGCGTCGGCGCCCGCGTCCTTGGCGGCCTGCAGCACCTTGGCCATGTCCAGATAGCTGGTGGCCGGGGTGTCACCGCCCAGGGCGAACGCCTCGTCGGCCGCACGGACGTGCAGAGCGTCCCGATCCGGCTCGGCGTAGACGGCGACGCTCGCGATCCCGGCGTCCCGGCAAGCACGGGCGACACGGACAGCGATTTCGCCTCGGTTGGCGATGAGCACCTTGCGCACGATGGCTCCCTCCTTGAAACAAGCTGAGTTTAGGGACTGCCGACACGGCCTTTCGACCCATCCCCAGTGGTGAGCTTGCCCACACGGAGCGTGATAAGAGGCGTGCTCGGGTCGTGAAATCCCTTGTCGCACCACGGTACGCAGGGATTCTTTACGGCACAGTAGCTCCGCGGTGTGGCGCAGGTCTCTGTTCGTGCGGCCAGTCGCGAAAAGGGTTTCTTTGTGGAGTCCCTACGAATGGCGCAACCATTCTTTGCTCTCGCGGTGGAGTCCTCCTCGTGCGCGCGAACCCTTGTCCGACCCTTGGCCGGGTCTTGTTCGCCGGTTTACCGGCCAGTAGCCTTCGCGCTGTCGTCCGTACCGCAGGTAACAATGCAGGGATTCAGGGATCCAGGGGGTGGCCGAGGTGGCCCGCAGACCGATAGCGCTCCTCACGGCGGCGGTGCTCTTCCTCGAAGCGCCCGGCATCGTGGCGGTCAACGCGATCATGGCCCGCTTCGTGCGGGCCCAGTCGATGTCCCTCGACGGCCTCGACCCCGAGCTCCTGTACACCGGCACCTGGGCCCTCGGTATCGGCTCCGGCGCGCTGCTGCTGCTCTGCGCCCTCGTCCCGCTGATCGCCGCGATCCGCGACCGCCGCCCGGGCCGCGCCGGCCGGGCGCTGCTCGTCGGCTGCGCCGTGGTGCACGGGCTGCTCGGAGCGGTGGCGGTCGGGCTGCTCGGCTGGCTCGTCTTCGGGTACCTGATGCTGGTGGTCGCGCTGATCGTGCTCACCCTGGTGGCGTACGGCGAGACGGCGGCGGCCCCGAAGCCCGGGGCGCCGCGCGGCGAGGGCCCGGAGCCGGCGCCCGAGGCCCCCGCCGTCACGGCGTGACGCTCGGAGCGAGGCCCCCGCGGCTCAGGCCCAGAGGTCGGTGATCGACACGCCCAGCTTGCCGAGCAGCGTGCGCAGCAGCGGCAGGGACAGGCCGATGACATTGCCCGGGTCGCCGTCGATGCCCTCGATGAACGGCGCCGAACGGCCGTCCAGCGTGAACGCGCCCGCCACGTGCAGCGGCTCGCCGCTCGCCACGTACGCGGCGACCTCGGCGTCCGTCGGCTCGCCGAAGCGGACGAGGGTGGACGCGGTGGCCGACTCGTAGCGCTTGGCCTCGGTGTCGTACACGCAGTGACCCGTCTGGAGGATGCCGACCCGGCCGCGCATCGACTTCCAGCGGGCGGTGGCCTCCTCGGCGTCGGCCGGCTTGCCGAGCGCCTGCCCGTCCAGCTCCAGGACCGAGTCGCAGCCGATCACCAGCGCGCCGCTCGCCTCCGGCCGCGCGGCGACGTGCGCGGCCTTCGCCTCGGCGAGCGCGAGCGCCAGCTCGGCCGGGGTCGGCGCGTGCACCTTGTCCTCGTCGAGACCGCTGACGATCACCTCCGGGGCGAGCCCGGCCTGCCGGAGCAGTCCGAGCCGGGCGGGAGAGGCGGAGGCGAGCACGACACGGCGGCGATCAGCAGTCATGGCAGAAGCCTAGCGATCGCGTCGCGCCTCGCCTGCTTCCCGGTACGGGGGGACGTCAGCGCGCGGCGACCACGAACATGGCCACCACGATCGTCACCGCGAGCAGCACGCCGGCCCGCCGCAGCGTCGCGACCATGTCGCGGAGTTCCTTGGGCGGCTCGTTCTCGGGGTCGGACCACAGCATGCGTCCGATCCTGGGACCGACCGGACCCGGCGCGCCTGAGTACGGGTACTCAGACGGGTCCTCATCTCCTCATCCGCCGCCCGGGCAGGACTCGTGGCGCTCCAGACGCGGGAACAGGGCTCTCCACTGCTCGGCGTCGACGCTCAGCGGATGTGTCGCGCACGGCCGACCGCCGAGCCGTCCGGCCCGGCGACCTCCAGGGTGACTTCCACGAGATCTCCGTCGCGCCGGAGCGGGCGGAGCGGGGTGAAGCGGGTGGTGTGAGTGGTGTGAGTGGTGCGCTTCGGGCGCTGGGCGGCAGGGCCGAGCGACCCCGGCGCCCGCGAGGGTATGCCTCCAACTCCCGTATCTCCAGGGACGTTTCAGCCGCACGTGCAACGGAAGCACCGGCGAATCGACGCGCGGACATGCCGGAAGGCCGGACCCGTCCGGGGTCCGGCCTCCTGCGGCACTGCGACTCTTCGGTTCTTCCCGTCCGTCAGGCGGGCCAGTAGGACCGCGCCCAGGCGCGCGGGCCCGGCCGGTGCCGGACGCCCTGGGCGATCCGCGCCGGGTCCGACCAGCCCTCGGGTCCCTTCGGGCCGCCGTCCGCGGCGGCAGCCGCCGCCGTGGCCGCGGCCCGGGCCTGGACCACCGCCAGTGCGGCGGCCAGCTCCTCGGGTGTCGGGTTGCCTCGTACCACCTTGATCATCGTGACGTCCCTCCCGGAGTCCTGGAGTGGGCTTACAGCGGGATGTTGCCGTGCTTCTTCGGGGGCAGGGATTCCCGCTTCGTGCGCAGTTGACGCAGCCCCTTCACGATCTGGACGCGGGTGTCGGACGGCAGGATCACGCCGTCGATGTACCCGCGCTCGGCCGCGACGTACGGGTTGAGCAGCGCGTCCTCGTACTCCTGGATCAGCCGGGTGCGCACCGCCTCGACGTCCTCGCCGTTCGCCTCCGCCTCCGCCAGCGTGCGCCGGTGCAGGATGTTGACCGCGCCCTGCGCGCCCATGACGGCGATCTGCGCGGTGGGCCAGGCCAGGTTGAGGTCGGCGCCCAGGTGCTTGGAGCCCATGACGTCGTACGCGCCGCCGAACGCCTTGCGCGTGATGACGGTGATCAGCGGGACGGTCGCCTCGGCGTACGCGTAGATCAGCTTCGCGCCGCGCCGGATGATGCCGCCGTACTCCTGGTCCACGCCCGGCAGGAAGCCGGGGACGTCGACGAAGGTGAGCACCGGGATGTTGAACGCGTCGCAGGTGCGCACGAACCGTGCGGCCTTCTCGCTCGCGTCGATGTCGAGGCAACCGGCGAACTGCATCGGCTGGTTGGCGACCACACCCACCGGGAAGCCCTCGACCCGGCCGAAGCCGGTGAGGATGTTCGGCGCGAACAGGGCCTGGGTCTCCAGGAATTCGCCGTCGTCGAGGACGTGCTCGATGACGGTGTGCATGTCGTACGGCTGGTTCGCGGAGTCCGGGATCAGCGTGTCCAGCTCGCGGTCCTCGTCCGTCGCCTCGGTCGGGGCGGTCTCGGGGAAGGCCGGCGGCTCGGAGAGGTTGTTCGACGGCAGGTACGACAGAAGGGATTTGACGTACTCGACGGCGTCCTTCTCGTCGCCCGCCATGTGGTGCGCCACACCGGAGGTGGTGTTGTGCGTCCGGGCGCCGCCCAGCTCCTCGAAGCCGACGTCCTCGCCGGTGACCGTCTTGATGACGTCGGGGCCGGTGATGAACATGTGCGAGGTCTGGTCGACCATCACCGTGAAGTCGGTGATCGCGGGGGAGTACACCGCGCCGCCCGCGCAGGGGCCGACGACCAGCGAGATCTGCGGGATGACGCCGGACGCGTGGGTGTTGCGGCGGAAGATCTCGCCGTACATGCCGAGCGCGCTGACGCCCTCCTGGATCCGGGCGCCGCCGGAGTCGTTGATGCCGATGACCGGGCAGCCGGTCTTCAGCGCGAAGTCCATCACCTTGATGATCTTCTGGCCGAAGACCTCGCCGAGGGCGCCGCCGAAGACGGTGAAGTCCTGCGAGAAGACCGCGACCGGACGGCCGTCGACCGTGCCGTAGCCGGTGACGACGCCGTCGCCGTACGGCTGGTTCTTCTCCAGGCCGAAGTTGGTGGAGCGGTGCCGGGCCAGCTCGTCCAGTTCGACGAAGGACCCCTCGTCGAGGAGCAGCGCGATGCGCTCGCGCGCCGTCAGCTTCCCCTTCGCGTGCTGCTTCTCCACCGCGCGCGCCGAGCCGGCGTGCGTGGCCTCGCCGGTCCGGCGCTGCAGGTCCGCGATCTTGCCCGCGGTCGTGTGAATGTCGATCTCGTGGTGCTCTGCCGGCTCGGACATCGGGATGCGGCTCCCTGCCTGGTCACGGGGGGTACGTGGACTGCTGGTTCGGATGACGGGGAAAGACGGGGGTGGAGCGGGGGTGAAACGGGGGTGGAGACGGGAAAAGCGTAAAAGGAGACGGGGAAACCTCGTGAAAAGCGGCGAAGTGACCTCGAATGGGCTACTGCTGGGCTACTGACCCGTAGCGTATCGGCGCCCTTACGGTTCGGCAGTGCGGCGTTTGCCACACCTACGCTGACTTGCATGACGACCTCCCACGACTCCGCCGGACGCTGGTCCGACCTGGACCGCCCCCCGCTCAACGCCACCGCCTTGCGCCGCGCGCTCGTGCTGCCCGACGGCGGCCTGTGGACCTCCCTCGACGTGGTCGAGTCCACCGGCTCCACCAACAGCGACCTCGTCGCGCGCGCCGGTGAACTCCCCGAGGGCGCGGTGCTCGTCGCCGAGGCGCAGACCTCCGCGCGCGGCCGGCTCGACCGGGGCTGGACCGCCCCGCCCCGCTCCGGGCTCTTCGTCTCCGTCCTGCTCAAGCCCGAGGTGCCGATGCACCGCTGGGGCTGGCTGCCGCTGCTCACCGGCGTGGCCGTGGCGACCGGGCTCGGCCGCGCGGCCGGCGTGGACCTCTCCCTCAAGTGGCCCAACGACGTGCTCGTACGGGTCGACGGCGAGGAACGCAAGACGGGCGGCATCCTCGCCGAGGGCGCGGGCGGGCACGGCGTGGTCGTCGGCCTCGGCCTCAACGTCAGCCTGCGCGCCGACGAGCTGCCGGTCCCCACCGCCGGTTCGCTGCTGCTCGGCAACGCCGTCTCCACCGACCGCGACACCCTGCTGCGGTCCGTGCTGCGGTCGCTGGAGCGCTGGTACGAGACGTGGCAGCGAAGCGACGGCGACCCGGCCGCCTCCGGGCTCCAGCGGGCGTACGCGGAGAAGTGCGCGACCCTCGGCCGCCGGGTGCGGGTGGAGCTGCCCGGCGAGCGGACGCTGGAGGGCGACGCGGTGGCGGTCGACGGGGACGGCCGGATCGTGGTGGAGACGGAGGGCGGCGGGACGGAGGCCGTGGCGGCGGGCGACATCGTGCACCTGCGGGCGGTGGGCTGAGACCCGGGGCCGGGCGGGGCCGGTACGAGGGCGGTACGGGAGCGGTACGGGCGCGGGCGTACGGGAGCGGTACGAGGGCGGTACGGGGACTTCGCGGGATCTGTACGGGCTTCGCGGAGGCGGTACGGGGCGGGTCCCGCGCGTACGGGCGCCGGGGCCGTGCCGGACGAGGGACGGGGCCCCGGGCCCGTACGGCCCACACCGGCTCCCCACCGGCCCCACCCCTCCCACCTGCCCCTCTCACCTGCCCCTTCTTTCTGCCCCATCCGCACCCCTTCCGCGCACCGCGCGACCGGTTCCCGCGTGAGCCAGCCCACACCTGTCGTATCGTGGGGTCGATTCGCGGCAGCGTGCTGCACGCGGCGCGACGCACGCGACAGAACGGCAGGACAGTGGGCAGGGAACGGGCAGGAGGCGGCCGGTGACCGTCGACGACGCGAACAACGGCGGCGGGACGGAACCGGCCGGACCACCGGCCTACCCCACGCCCCACCATGTCGTCGACCACACGGCCGAGCCGACCGACGACCCCCTCGCCATCCGCCTCGAACAACTCATCCTCGGCGCCGACCGCCGCTACACGCCCTTCCAGGCCGCCCGCACCGCCGGCGTCTCCATGGAACTGGCCTCCCGCTTCTGGCGCGCCATGGGCTTCGCCGACATCGGCCAGGCCAAGGCCCTCACCGAGGCCGACGTGCTCGCCCTGCGCCGGCTCGCCGGTCTGGTCGAGGCCGGGCTGCTGAGCGAGCCGATGGCCATCCAGGTGGCCCGCTCCACCGGCCAGACCACCGCCCGGCTGGCCGAATGGCAGATCGACTCCTTCCTGGAGGGCCTGACCGAGCCGCCCGAGCCCGGCATGACCCGCACCGAGGTCACGTACCCCCTGGTCGAACTGCTCCTGCCGGAGCTGGAGGAGTTCCTGATCTACGTGTGGCGGCGCCAGCTCGCCGCCGCCACCGGCCGGGTCGTGCAGGCCGCCGACGACGAGGAGATGGTCGACCGCCGGCTCGCCGTCGGTTTCGCGGACCTGGTCGGCTTCACCCGGCTCACCCGCCGTCTGGAGGAGGAGGAGCTCGGCGAACTGGTCGAGGCCTTCGAGACCACCTGCGCCGACCTGGTCGCCGCGCACGGCGGCCGGCTCATCAAGACCCTCGGCGACGAGGTCCTCTACTGCGCCGACGACGCGGGCACCGCCGCCGAGATCGGGCTGCGGCTGATCGAGACCCTCGGGCACGACGAGACGATGCCCGCGCTGCGCGTCGGCCTCGCCTTCGGCACGGTCACGACCCGGATGGGCGACGTCTTCGGCACCACGGTGAACCTGGCCAGCCGGCTCACCTCGATAGCGCCGAAGGACGCGGTCCTCGTCGACAGCGCGCTCGCCGAGGAGCTGACCCGCACCGGCGACGCGCCCGTCTCCGAGACCAAGGCGGCCGAGGAGGCCGCGCGCGCCGACGCGGAGGGCGAGCCCGTCCCCGCGTACCGCTTCGCGCTCCGGCCGATGTGGCAGCGTCCGGTACGCGGACTCGGGGTCGTGGAGCCCTGGCTGCTGAGCCGCCGTCCGGCCTAAGATCTCCGGGAACCCCTGTTAACACTCGTTAACAGGGTCCGGGATCGGCTGGGAGGGTGTGCGGTCATGACGGAGCAGTCGGGGCAGGCGGAGACGTCGGAGTCGTCGGAGGGGCGGACCGAGGTGCGCTTCGGGGAGTTCGTCGCGGTACGCCGGGAGGGCGCGGGCCACGTCGCCGAGCTGGTCCTCGACCGGCCCAAGGCCATGAACGCCGTCTCCTCGGAGATGGCCCGCTCCCTCGGCGCCGCCTGCGCCGCGCTCGCCGCCGACCCGACCGTCCGGGTCACCGTGCTGACCTCCTCGAACGACCGGGCCTTCTGCGTCGGCGCCGACCTGAAGGAGCGCAACTCCTTCACCGACGCCGACCTGGTCCGGCAGCGGCCCGTCGCCCGCGCCGCGTACACCGGCGTCCTGGAACTGCCCATGCCGACCGTGGCCGCCGTGCACGGCTTCGCCCTCGGCGGCGGGTACGAGCTGGCGCTGTCCTGCGACGTGATCGTGGCCGACGCGAGCACCGTCGTCGGGCTGCCGGAGGTGTCGGTGGGCGTGATCCCCGGCGGCGGCGGTACGCAGCTGCTGCCGCGCCGGGTGGGCGCGGCGCGCGCCGCCGAGCTGGTCTTCACGGCGCGCCGGGTGGAGGCCGCGGAGGCGCGCGAGCTGGGCCTGGTGGACATCCTGGCGGGGGACGCGCGCGATGCCGCCCTGGAGCTGGCCGGGCGGATCGCGGGCAACTCGCCGGTCGGCCTGCGGGCCGCGAAGAAGGCCATGCGGCTCGGCCAAGGCCTGGACCTGCGGGCGGGCCTGGAGGTCGAGGACGCGGCCTGGCGGTCGGTGGCCTTCTCCGGGGACCGGGCGGAGGGCGTGGCGGCGTTCAACGAGAAGCGGAAGCCCGCCTGGCCGGGCGAATGAGCCGGAGAGCCCATCGGTTTCGCCAGGGGTGCCGTTTTTCACGATGTGTGACTTTTTGTGACGTCCCGGAAGGGAAAACAGATCAAACCTCCCTAAGCTGGAGGAATGGCTGAGGATGCGCGCCTGCGGGCCGTCGTGGCGCTGGCGCAGGGGATGTCGGCGGCGCACACTCCGCGCGAGTTCTGGCACGCCGGCGCGCAGGGCGCGTGCGACGCGCTGGGCGGCTCCTTCGCGGCGCTCTCCGTCTGGCAGCGGGACCGCGGCCGGCTGAAGGTCCTGGTGAACGCGGGGGCGCGGGCGGCGGGGGAGGAGGAGTTCCCGGACTCCGAGACGTATCCCGTGCACCGGTTCCCGGAGATCACCGAGTTCCTGCACGAACGGTGGGCGGGCGGCGGCGCGCCGGACGCCTGGGTCGAGACCGCCGACGACGAGGTGCCCACCGCCCGGGTCGCCGGCCTGCGGCGGCGCGGGCGCGGCAGTTGCGTGGTGGCGCCGGTGGTGCTGCACGGCCGGGCCTGGGGCGAGCTGTACGTGGCCCGGCCGGCCGGCGCGCCCGTCTTCGACCAGGACGACGCCGCCTTCGCGACCGTCCTCGCGGCGGTCGTCGCGGCCGGGGTCGCGCAGGCCGAGCGCCTGGAGGAGGTCCGCAAACTCGCCTTCACCGACCCGCTGACCGGACTGGCCAACCGGCGCGCGGTCGACACCCGCCTCGACGAGGCCATCGAGCGCTACCGGGCCGACGGCTCCGTGGTGAGCCTGGTGGTCTGCGACCTGAACGGCCTGAAGAGCGTCAACGACACGCACGGGCACGCGGTCGGCGACCGCCTGCTCGAACGATTCGGCTCCGTCCTCTCCCGCTGCGGCGCCATGCTTCCCGGCGCCCTCGCGGCCCGCCTCGGCGGCGACGAGTTCTGTCTGCTGACGGTCGGACCCGGCGCGGACGAGGTCGTCGCCGTCGCCGAGGAACTGTGCGTACGCGCCGCCGAGTTGGAGCTGGGCGAGGGCGTCGCCTGCGGGGTCGCCTCGACCGGCGACCCGATCGGCCCGCTGAAGTCCGCCCGCCGCCTCTTCCGCCTCGCCGACGCCGCCCAGTACCAGGCCAAGGCGGCCCGCTCCACCAAACCCGTGGTCGCCGGCCGCGACGGTACGGTCATCCCCCTCGCCGACACCCCACCCGAAACCCGCGACCGCCGCCGCTTCCGCGACGCGCCACCCGTACCGCCTTCCTGACGCGCCGGGGGGGGGGCGGGGTGTGCGCCCCTCAGGCCCAGACGGCCTTGACCACGGCATGGCCCGCTGACGCCGCCTGCGCGTAGAAGGCCCGCAGGCCGTGGTGGTAGGAGCGGAACTCCTCTCGGTTCGACTCCTCGTCGGGGCAGAGCGCACGGAACCGGGGGCCGGCGGCGCGCCACAGGTCGTCGAAGGAGACGGCCGTGAGGAAGCGTGCGGCCCGGGACACCTCCGGGGCGTCCATGAGCATCAGGGGCGGGTCGAAACCGGTGTCGTTCGCCACGGGACGGCCGCCGTGGACCGGTAGCTCACGGTCGTCCGCCTCGGCGGCGGAGTAGAACTCGGCGACGAGGCCGGACACCTTGTCGAAAGAAGTGGAGACACCCGCCTCGTGCTCGTCGGCGCGGCGGTCCCACGCCTCGGACATGAACGCGGCGAGCCAGGCGTGGTCGTCCCGTATCCCGGTCTCCGCGACCGCCCGGAAGTGCAGGTGGATGCTCACGGGCCGAGCGTAAGGGACGCCACTGACGCGATGCCGTACCGCCCCCGCCGGCGCCCGCCTTCGGCCGGAGGGCGTCCTCGGCATCGCGTCAGTGGCGACGGAGGTCACCCCGCGGACGCCGAGTTCATGGTCACCCGCCGGCCGACGACGGTCGAGCCGGGACCGGCGGTCAGTGCCAGGGCTCGTAGTACGGGTTGCTCTCGCAGTCGTCCATGATCTCGATCTTCTTGACCTTGTCGACCGGACAGACGCCGATGATGAACCGGCGGGCGATGCCGCCGGGGAAGGCGACCTCGACCTGGTCGGCGTACTTGTGGTCGTCGCCGATGGTCTTGTTGACGTCCACGCCGCCGGGGGCGTCGATGTAGTAGTTCCAGCCGGACTTGTACCAGGACTTGTACAGGTCGTGGTCGTAGGTCGTCGACACGTAGGGCGAGGGCTGGTTGACCAGCACGTACTTCTCGACGTCGTACTGGCCGTTGACGTCCTTGGGGAAGAAGCCGACGGGGAAGATCTGCTCGGGCGTCCGGCTGTCGCTCCGGTAGAGGGTGCCGCAGGTGGTGCGCCAGGCCGGCTTGGGGGTGATGCGGTCGACATCGACGTCGTGTTCGGCGGCGGCCGTCAGCTTGTCCGCGAACTGGGGGCACTTGGGCGCCTTGAGGGCGGGAGCGGCGGCAGGGGCCGGAGCGGCAGCGGGGGCCGGGGAAGCCGCCGAGGTGGCGGCTACGGCGGTCAGACACAGGACGACGGCGGCGGCGCGGCGCCGTACAGGAGTGGAGATCATGCGGGAAATCCTGGCGGCCGCGTGGCTCGGGGCGGGGATCTTCACTCGTTCGGCGGCGTGTCAACGAGCTTGTGTGCAACGCCTGTTCGGGACACCCGTGACGAGTCTCCACTGCCCCTGCAACCGTCGCTCGTGAACGAACCCCTCCGCCTTCGGCTCCCGCCTCGCCAGTGAGACCACGGACGCCCCCGATCCGGGCCTCGGCCTGCGTATGCTCGGCTCGGCTCGGCTCAGGGGAGGGCGCGTGCTGAAGCTGTTGGGCTTCTTCGATGACTTCGGCTACTCCGGCGAGACGGCCGCGGGACCGCTGGGGGACCAGGTGTCCGCGTCCGGCGAACCGGACGAAGCCGAAAGCGAGGACGCCCGCCCGATGAACCTCTCCATCGGCGTCGGCTTCCTCGGCGAGGCGCTCGTCATCGGCTACCGCGGCCTGCGCGGCGGCACCCCGTTCGCCCCGGAGAAGCCGAGCCTGCTGGACGCGTACACCGGCCGCGGCGATCAGAGCCGCCGCTGAGCGCCTCGCCTCCCCCCGTCAGTGGCCCTTGGCGGAAGGCGTCGGGAGCGGGCTGATGCCGGGCTCGAAGTGGGTGCGGAGATAGATACGGGTGCGGTCAGGGGAGTACTCGTGCGCGTACAGGCGGGAACACTTCTCGTCCGAGGTGTCGTACGGGTTGGTGAGGTCCTTCGGGCCGCTGGGGCAGACGTAGCCGTATCGCACGCCGTCCGTGAGCGTCTCCGGCTCCGGCAGCCCGAGGGGCGTGAAGTCCTTCGACCGCGTGGTGGGCTGCGCGGTCGCCGTCGGCGTCAGCCACTTCCCGGACGACGGATGCTTCTTGAGGTAGGCGTCGGCCTCGGCCCGCGTCAGCGTGAAGGTGAGGATCCCGGTGTCGAACTGGGACGTGACCCGATAGGCGGCCTGCGCGTCCTGGGCCGTGGCCGGGACCTCGAAGCGCATGTGTTCGCTCATCCACGCGGGCGTGATGCCCTCGACCCAGCGTCCGTCCCTCACTCTGCCTGCCTCCTCGCTCGAATTGCCGCTGGTCGCCCGGTTGCCGTTGGTGCCGCCGCCGCTCCCGGGTGAACACGCGCTGATCGTGGCACCGGCCACGATCAGCGCGACAGCGGCCACACCTGCCGGGAGCCATCCCCGCCGGCGGCCGCGGCCGTGGGTGCCGTGGTCGCCGGCCGGACTCTCGGGCGCCCCGTAGGGGGAGAAATCATTCATCTGGCATCCTGCTCGGTTCCGTGCCGTCCGTGCGGCCCTGTCGCTGCTCGCGGCCCGGGTCGAGGCGGCCGTCCCTGCTGTCGTCGGGGTTCGGCAGCGGATCGCCGTTGGGCTGTGCGGAGCCGAGATCGTAGTGCTTGACGCTGCTGCTGCCCGACATGTCGAACTCCTGGGCGTTTCCGGTCCGGTGCAGCTTGGCCATCTCTCCGTCCGGGACGTTCAGCGGACCGATGTCGACTCCCTTGCCCTCGTCCCAGTTGTAGCGGTCCCAGACGTTCGCCTGGTAGTCGATGCTGATCTTCGGCTTGCCGTCGGCGTCGGGAACGGCCGTGACCACGCCCGTCACATTGCTGTTGGTGCCACCCACCGCGTAGAACCAGTTCGAGTCGACGTCCGGGCCGAAGTAGAAGCCCTCGTCCTGCCGTGCTTGCACAGGGATGGCGACCGGCTTTCCGCCGTTCTTCTGGAACTCGTCCAGGGCCTGCTGGCGCCAGGCGTCCTGGTTGAGCCGCACCGTCTCGTCGACGTACTGCTTGAACTCGGGGACATCCCCCATCATCTTGTCGACGGGCAGGTCCATCGGCTTGCCGCTGTTGCCGAGGTAGTGCGACATGTGGCGGGACGCGTCCGTCATGCCCTTCCAGTCGGCGCCTTCCGCGATCAGTTCCATCTTGCGCTTGGTGAGCCACTCGTCGAAGCCGCCCGACTCCGAGCCGTGCCGCCCCGCCCCGGCGTCGGCCGCGACCTGCGGCGCGGTCGGGCTCAGCACGCCGGCCGCCAGCAGGTCGTCCTTCTTCTCCAGCCAGAGCGTGGCCCGCGCCTCGGGGCTCAGCGATTCCCACAAGCGTTGCAGCTCGGCCCGCTCGGCGGCGTTGGCCTTGCCGCCCTTCGACGCCAACTCCTTCGCGCGGGGCAGCTGTTCCCCGTCGAGGGAGGTGTACGTGGCGTGCCCGGCGTTGTTCGGATCGTTGCCGTGGCTCTTGCGCAGCGCGCTGACCGCGGCGGCGTCGACCTCGGCCGCGTGCTGGACGAGACCGGTGAGCGTGTCGGCGTAGTACTGCATGAAGTCTTTGGTGCGCTGATTCGGGCCTTCCGGCGTGCACAGCATCTCCATCACCTTGACGGTGCCGTTCGGCCCGTCCGTGACGAAGAAGCCGGGGTCCGGCGGGTCGTGGGAGGGATTGCCCTTGTTCGCGTCGTCGGTGAGGCTCTTCGCCTGTTTCTGGTAGGCCGTCAATTCGACGTGCGCATCGGAGAGTACGGCGGCGATGCTCTCCGCCTCCGACTGGAGGTCGCCGAACTCCTTGGCCGTCTTGCGTACGAATTCACGGGTGACGTCCGCGTTGACGCCGGTCCACTGGGCGCCCTCGGACTTCGCGGTCAGACCGTCCCGCGCGCTGGTGGCCAGCTTGGACAGCTCCCCGGCCATCGTCTTCCAGTCGGCCGCCGCCGTGCCGAGCTTGCCGAGGTCCAAGGCGATGAGATCGGAGTAGGTGAAGTTCCCCATGGCTGCCCCTACTTGAAGTAATCGTTCAGCGCGGAAACGGGCACCGGCCCGCTGTGACCACTGACGCTGGCGGCGATGGCTTCGTCGTCGTTCTGGCTCATCTTCTTACTGAAATCAAGGTGGTTGGAGATATGCGCGCATGCCTGGAGGACGTGCTTGACCTGCGAGGTCCACATCTCGACGGTCGTCTCCAGCTCCGAACCGAGCCCGAGATGATGGCTCTTGAGCGCGGCCGCCGCCTGCATGGTGGACCCCGAGGAGCCGTTCCCGGAACCTGCCGCCGCGATGTCACCCTTCTTGTTCAGCTCGCCATGGAGGATGAACGCCTCATGGCCGACAGCGCCCAGATCGTCCTGGCGTACGACGAGATCCGCGCCGCCGCTCTCGCCGGGGCCGACCGAGTTCAGCCGCATCCCGGTATCGCCCCCGCCTGAGGCCGCCACCGCCGCCTTGGCCTGTTCCCACTCTTCCCATGCCATGAGACCCCCGTCTCTTCGGTCGGCCGGACACCGACTCCCGGCCACCCTGCCATGCAACGCACAAGAAGAGTCGCTGATTTCGGCGGCGCGGTTGCATGGGCCGGGGGTGCGACACGACTCTCCACCAGCCCCACACACCTCAGCACACACCTCAGCCGGGCCGCCCGCGACCTCTCGACCGGTCCGGGGGTCGATCAGAGGTGGCTCAGCACGTTGACCACCCGCCCGCTGGGGTCCCGGACGAAGAACCGCCGTACGCCCCACTCCTCGTCCCGCAGCGGATGGACGATCTCCGCACCGCTCGCCCGCACGGCCGCGTACGCCGCGTCCACGTCGTCCACCTCGACGCTGATGTCGGGCGTGACCGGCGCGGTCGCGTCCTCGGTCATGACGCTGATCTGCGCGGCGGGGGCGGCCGGGGAGCCGAGCGTCATGATCCAGCCGTGGTTCATGACCTCCTCGAAGCCCAGCAGCCCGTAGAACTCCCGGCTCTCCTGCGCGGCTTCCGACCGGATGATCGGCACGACACGGCGAGCGGACAGCGTGCCTCGAAGCGCTGATCGCCATCGATCGCAGCGGCCTGGACTTCGTCCTCACCGAGTCCCTCTGGGACCGCGAGGAGACGGCACGGCTGTCGGCCATCACCTCGGCACCCGTGAGCCCAGAGGTTCTGAGGCGGATCGCCGTGTTGAGCGGTGATCCGATGGAGACGCCCGAGGTGCGCGCCGCGGCCCGAGCACGGGTGTCGGCTCCTTCCGGCCCGCCTCCGTCCTGACACCGCGCGGCGATGGCGACAGCGGTGGCGATGGCGGTCCAGCCGGAGCGGGGGACCGGTGAACGGCGTGTCCCGGGACCCCGACCTGTGCCGTTCCGGAGGGGTGGGGAGCGGACCCGACAGACTGAGCAAGTCGACTAGTGACATGGCGCTCTTCAGTCCGTAGGGTGCTGAATATGGATATGCAGACTGTCGTCCTTGGGACGTCCGGCACCACCCCGCAGGACGTCGTCGACGTCGCCCGCCACGGCGCGCGCGTCGAGCTGTCATCCGACGCCGTCGAGGCGCTCGCCGCCGCCCGGGCCACCGTGGACGCGCTCGCCGCCAAGCCCGAACCGGTCTACGGCGTCTCCACCGGGTTCGGCGCCCTCGCCACCCGCCACATCGGCCACGACCTGCGCGCCCAGCTCCAGCGCAACATCGTCCGCTCGCACGCCGCCGGCATGGGCCCGCGCGTCGAGCGCGAGGTCGTCCGCGCGCTGATGTTCCTGCGGCTGAAGACCGTCGCCTCGGGCCACACCGGCGTACGCCCCGAGGTCGCGCAGACCATGGCCGACGTCCTCAACGCCGGGATCACCCCGGTCGTCCACGAGTACGGCTCCCTCGGCTGCTCCGGCGACCTCGCCCCGCTCTCCCACTGCGCGCTCGCGCTCATGGGCGAGGGCGACGCCGAGGGCCCCGACGGCGTGGTCAAGCCCGCCGGCGACCTGCTCGCCGCGGCCGGCATCGCGCCCGTCGCGCTCAAGGAGAAGGAGGGCCTCGCCCTCCTCAACGGCACCGACGGCATGCTCGGCATGCTGATCATGGCCCTCGCCGACCTCGACACCCTCTACAAGTCGGCCGACGTCACCGCCGCCCTCTCCCTCGAAGCCCTCCTCGGCACCGAGAAGGTCCTCGAACCCGAGCTGCACGCCATCCGCCCGCACCCCGGCCAGGCCGACTCCGCCGCCAACATGCTCGCCGTGCTCAAGGGTTCCGAGCTCACCGGCCACTACCAGAGCGGCGAGGCCCCGCGCGTCCAGGACGCCTACTCGGTGCGCTGCGCCCCGCAGGTCGCCGGTGCCGGCCGTGACACCATGGCGCACGCCCGGCTGGTCGCCGAGCGCGAGCTGGCCGCCGCCGTCGACAACCCGGTGGTGCTCGCCAACGGCGAGGTCCGCTCCAACGGCAACTTCCACGGCGCCCCCGTCGCGTACGTCCTCGACTTCCTCGCGATCGCCGCCGCCGACCTCGCCTCCATCGCCGAGCGCCGCACCGACCGGCTGCTCGACAAGAACCGCTCGCACGGCCTGCCGCCGTTCCTCGCGGACGACGCCGGCGTCGACTCCGGCCTGATGATCGCCCAGTACACGCAGGCCGCCCTGGTCAGCGAGATGAAGCGGCTCGCCGTCCCGGCCTCCGCCGACTCCATCCCGTCCTCCGCGATGCAGGAGGACCACGTCTCCATGGGCTGGTCCGCCGCCCGCAAGCTGCGCACCGCGATCGACAACCTCACCCGGGTCATCGCCGTCGAGCTGTACGCCGCCACGCGCGGCATCGAGCTCCGCCACGGCCTGAGCCCGGCGCCCGCCTCCGCCGCCGCCATCGCCGCCCTGCGCGCGGCCGGCGTCGCGGGCCCCGGCCCGGACCGCTTCCTCGCGCCCGACCTGGCCGCCTCGGACGCGTTCGTCCGCGCGGGCCGGCTGGTCGCGGCCGTCGAGCCGGTGACGGGGCCGCTGGCGTGACCTCGTCACCCGTCACCCCCCTCTCGTACCCGTAAGGCTTCGCATCCCTTCCTGTCGAAGCCTTGTCCGCGAGGATCATCTGCTTGGCGCGGACGAGGTGATGGTCGCGTTCGAGTGGCGCGGCCATCACCTCGCGCTCTCCGGGCGCGTGGACGCACACGGGAGCCGGGCGACAAGGCGCCGGTGAGCGTCGAAGTGCCGCGCCACGCCCGAGACCGCCTGAACGCCGGGGACCGACGGTGGGTGTCCGATGGACGAACCGCCGGGCCGTGCCCTTCGCCGCGCCTTTCGCCGTGCTCGCGGCGGGATCAGGTACGGGTGCCGCCGACGCGGCGGGTCGCCAGTGTCACGGAACCGGCGCCGAGGCCCAGCAGAATCGTTCCGCCGAGGACGTACGGAGTGATGCCGGCGGTACTGGCCGGGGTAGGCGGCGCGGAGTCCCCGTCGTCCGCCAAGTCCGTGGCCCCCAGGCTCGTCACGTCGGCCATGTCCGTCGTCGTGGCCGACTCGGTGCCGTCCGTTCTGCCCTCGCCCCCGGCGGTCTTCGCGGACGGCACGAACCACAGCGCGCAGAGCAGTATCCCCGCGGCGATGGCGGTGAGCAGCGGGCGTCGGGCGATGGACACGATGTTGCGATCCCCCTTGCGGAAACCCGGAATTGACGGGTACTTCGATGCTAATGAACGCAGCGGGTCGCGCGAAATCGGAGGCCCCTCGGCGCTCTACGCTCCGGCTATGAGTACTCCCGAGACATCACGCTATGTACGGCTTCGCGTCGACCTCGTGCTGGAGATCGACGGTCCGGAAGCCCTGTCCGAGGCCGCCGTCGGCCGGATCGACGCCGACCCGTCGCTGCCGGCGGAGGACCGCACGCAGACCCGGGCCGCCGTCGACGAGGACGCCGCCGAGGCGCTCGCGTACCTCGTGGACCCCTTCGACCTGGTCGCGACGGTGCCCGGGGTGGAACTCGTCCAGGCGTCCTGGAGCAGCGAGGATGTCGAGTACGACCCCGACGCGGGGATGTGGGACCTCGACGAGGGCCTCGACGAGGACGACGACACCGCGGACGACAGCGACGACGAAGAGGAAGACGAAGAGGAGGAGGGCGAGTACGAGGAGGAGGGGCGTACGGAGCGGCGCGCCTGACCCGCTTCCCCTACGGGTCCTCTGGGGCGGCGGCACCCCCGGGGGGCCCGAACGGGAGCCCGTACCGGAACCCATTGCGGATCCGTATCGGCCAGGTGACGGCCACGGATCGGCCACGGACCAGCCACAGACCGGCCACACCGGTGTCAGAGCGGCCATGAGGGGAACCGAAGGCTCCTGAAGTACGTGATGATCAGTGGTGTTCCCCACAAACCCCCCGCTTATGGAACCGGGTGGGCTCGCAGGGGTGTTTCAGTGGTTAGTGGCAGGTTTTCGGCGACGATGGAGAAGCGTGTGATGACGGACGGCAAGCGTCGCAAGGGCCTGGCGGCGGCGGCCGCGGTCCTCGGCGGCGTTCTGGTGCTCACGGCGTGCAACGACGGCGACACGGGTGGCACCGGCGCCTCGCAGAGCGGCCAGTCGCAGGCGCAGGTCGACGAGGCCGCCGCGCAGAAGACGTCCAAGGCGCAGATCACCATCGCGCCGAAGAACGGTGCCCAGAACGCTTCGATCAACAACGACGCCAAGGTCACCGTCAGCAGCGGCAAGCTCACCGAGGTCACCATGACCTCCGGGGAGGGCAAGGCCGTGCAGGGCGAGATATCCGCCGACGGTCTGAGCTGGAAGCCGAGCACCGCCCTCCAGCGTGCCACCGTCTACAAGATCGCCGCGACCGCGAAGGACGCCGCCGGCCTGGAGGCGCACGAGAACTCCTCGTTCACGACCGTCTCGGCCGCCAACAGCTTCATCGGCAACTTCACGCCGGAGGACGGCTCGACCGTCGGCGTCGGCATGCCCGTCTCGATCAACTTCAACAAGTCGATCAGCGACAAGAAGGCCGTCCAGGGCGGCATCAGCGTCAGCTCCAGCTCCGGCCAGGAGGTCGTCGGGCACTGGTTCAACCAGACCCGCCTCGACTTCCGCCCGGAGAACTACTGGGCCGAGGGCTCGACCGTCACCCTCAAGCTGGACCTCGACGGCGTCGAGGGTGCCCCGGGCGTCTTCGGCGTCCAGCAGAAGACCGTCACCTTCAAGATCGGCCGTAACCAGGTCTCCACGGTCGACGTCGCCACGAAGATGATGACCGTCACCCAGGACGGCAAGACGGTCAAGAGCATCCCGATCTCCGCCGGCTCCCCGGAGAACACCACCTACAACGGTCAGATGGTGATCTCCGAGAAGTTCAAGGAGACCCGGATGAACGGCGCCACCGTCGGCTTCACCGACTCCGACGGCAAGGGCGAGTACGACATCAAGGACGTGCCGCACGCGATGCGCCTGTCCACCTCCGGCACCTTCATCCACGGCAACTACTGGGGTTCCCGCTCCATCTTCGGCAGCGTGAACACCAGCCACGGCTGCGTGGGCCTCGCCGACGCCAAGGGCGCGGGCGACCCGAACCAGCAGGGTGCCTGGTTCTTCGACAACTCGATCGTCGGCGACGTCGTCATCGTGAAGAACTCCAAGGACAAGACGATCGCCCCCGACAACGGCCTCAACGGCTGGAACATGGACTGGGCGACCTGGAAGGCCGGCTCGGTCGCCTGACCCGACGCCGGGGCTTCGCCAGCGGAGCTTCTCCCTTACGCACATGCCGGGGCATGACCACCGGGGCAACCGCCCCCGGGGGACATGCCCCGGCATGTTTTTTGCGTGACCACGTACGGCGGCGCGCACGCGCACCGGCACCAGCACCGGCACCCGCGCTTGAATCCGGTCCGCCGGGAGGGCGTCCGGTCCGGCGTCCCGTCGGGCCGTGTTCCCGTCAGGCCTCGGCCGGGGTCCGGGCGGCCACCAGGGCGAGCAGGCCGGGGAACAGGGCGTCGAGGCCGGCGACGCGGACGCGACGCGGTGGGCCTGGCCGGCGGGGCCACGGTCTTCGGTGCCGTCCTCCTGGCCTTCGCCGTTCTCGGCGGCCTGCTGGTCCTCACCGGCCGCCGCCGGACGACGTCCTGATCGGGACCCGCGGACGACGCCCTGATCAGGGACCGGGAAGGGGCGCTTCGCTCACTCCCCGGGCGCCTGCGCGATGCCGACCGGGCAGGACACGCCCGTACCGCCGATGCCGCAGTAGCCCGCCGGGTTCTTGTCGAGGTACTGCTGGTGGTACGCCTCGGCCGGGTAGAAGGCGTGGGCGTCGGCGGGCGCGATCTCCGTGGTGATCGCGGCGTGGCCGGCGGCCGTCAGGACCTGCTGGTAGGCGTCGCGGGAGGCTCCGGCCGTGGCGGCCTGGGCGGGGGAGTGGGTGTAGACGGCCGAGCGGTACTGGGTGCCGACGTCGTTGCCCTGGCGGTAGCCCTGGGTCGGGTCGTGGGACTCCCAGAACAGCTTCAGCAGGCGCTCGTACGAGACCACCGACGGGTCGAAGACCACGCGGACGACCTCGGTGTGGCCGGTGAGGCCCGAGCAGACCTCCTCGTACAGCGGGTGCTGGGTGAAGCCGCCCTGGTAGCCGACGAGGGTCGTGTACACGCCCTCCGTCTGCCAGAACTTCCGCTCGGCGCCCCAGAAACAGCCCAGGGCGAAGTCCGCCGT
Organism: Streptomyces laurentii; assembly: GCF_040635425.1. NCBI lineage: Bacteria > Bacillati > Actinomycetota > Actinomycetes > Kitasatosporales > Streptomycetaceae > Streptomyces > Streptomyces laurentii. Next base: position 30,568 of record NZ_JBEYHT010000059.1, read on the forward strand.
CTCCAGGCCCTCGGGGTACGGGCCGAGCAGGCGGGTGCCGAGGACCGTGTGGCGCTCCGGGACGGGGAATCCGGGCTCGGGGCGCCCGCGCAGGGCCTGGTCGGCGGTCGGGAGGACGGGCGTGGGGCGGGACAGGAACATACGGCATCTCTCCTCGGCGGTCGGCCCTCGGCGGTCGGCGCGAAAGGAACAACGCACCCCACACCCGGAGGATTCCCCCCGCCTGCGATCCCCTGTCCGCGAGCCCTTGCCCGCCCGCCGCCGCCCTCAGCCCGCCAGCGTCGCCGGGCTGCCGCCCGTCGACTCGAACCCGGCCACCACCAGGTTCCGGTGCACCGTGTACTCCAACGCCGGGTCCTCGGCCAGCGTCCACGGCAGCGCGCCCACGTACCCGTCCACCCGCAGCAGCAGCGTCATCGCCTCCGTCCAGCGCTCCGCGCCCATCAGGAAGCGCACCAGCAGATGCCGTACGTGCGCCAGCATCGGGTCGTCCGGCCGCGCCGAGTGGACCGCGTACATCGCGCCCTCGACGGCCTTCGTGACCACGGCCGTACGGAAGAAGTCCACGCCGACCACGATCTCCGGCCGGTTCTCGAAGACCGCGAACAGCGGCAGCGCCGCGAGCAGCGACCCGTGCGGGGCGCGCGCGGCGGCGGTGGTCGCGAAGCGGTCCGCCTCGGCGCGCGAGCCGTGCCACTTCTCGCACCAGTAGAGGAGCGCGGCGAGATGCGCCCCCATGTGCGCCGGCGCGCGGTCGATGATCTTCGCCCACAGGAGGTCGAACTCCTCGCCGGAGTAACCGAGTCCGCGCGCCACGGCCAGCTGCGAGATGTACGGCACGGGGTCGCCCGGCGTCAGCGCCGCCGCCTGCTCGCAGGCGCCCCGCGCCTCCTCCAGGATGATCCCGAAGTCCCGGCTGCCGGACGTCGTCGTCCGGAACGCCTGCTGCACCAGGAACTCCGCGTACACCTGCGCGCCGCCCGGATCCTTGGGGGCGTCGGCATGCCACGCGCGCAGCCACCCGCCGCCCTCGCCCGGCCGCTCCGCCAGTTCGAGGGACGCCGCCCCGGCGAAGGCCTGGACCCGCTGCCAGCGCGTCTCGCCCTCCTGCTCGGTGCCCTTCAGGAGCTGCGAGGCGGCCCGCCAGTCCTGCGTCTTCCGTACGACGTCGAGGACATCGAGGAGATCCCGGTCCGGCCCCGGCAGCCGGACGTCCTGGTCCTCCTGGCGCAGGAAGCCGTAGACCTCCGGGTCCGCCGCGTCGGGCGAGCCCGGGGCCACCTGCCGGATGACGCCGCGCCCGGCTCCTCGCCCGCGCCGCCACACGAAGGGGCCCACGACACTGACGATCATCCCGACCGCGATCAGGAACCAGAGAATCTCCATGTGTCCATTGTTCCGTACGAAGGGTGAGACCACGGGCGGGCCGGGGCCCCGCGCGACTACGCTCCTTGACCATGAGCGACCAGCACAGTCACCAGAGTTTCGAGACCCGTGCCATCCACGCGGGCAACACCGCCGACCCGCTGACCGGCGCGGTCGTCCCGCCCATCTACCAGGTCTCCACCTACAAGCAGGACGGCGTGGGCGGACTGCGCGGCGGCTACGAGTACAGCCGCAGCGCCAACCCCACCCGTACCGCCCTGGAGGAGAACCTCGCGGCCCTGGAAGGCGGCCGCCGCGGCCTCGCCTTCGCGTCCGGGCTCGCCGCCGAGGACTGCCTGCTGCGTACGCTGCTGGCACCCGGCGACCACGTGGTCATCCCCAACGACGCGTACGGCGGCACCTTCCGGCTCTTCGCGAAGGTCGTCCAGCGCTGGGGCGTCGACTTCTCCGTGGCCGACACGTCCGACCTGGCGTCGGTGCGCGCGGCCGTCAACGACCGCACCAAGCTGATCTGGGTCGAGACCCCCTCCAACCCGCTGCTCGGCATCACCGACATCGAGGCCGTGGCGGGCGTGGCCGCCGACGCCGGGGTGAAGCTCGTCGTCGACAACACCTTCGCCTCGCCGTACCTCCAGCAGCCGCTCGCGCTCGGCGCGGACGTCGTCGTGCACTCCCTCACCAAGTACATGGGCGGCCACTCCGACGTCGTCGGCGGCGCCCTGGTGACGGCCGACGCGGAGCTCGGCGAGGAACTGGCGTACCACCAGAACGCGATGGGCGCCGTGGCCGGCCCCTTCGACTCCTGGATCGTGCTGCGTGGCATCAAGACGCTCGCGGTGCGCATGGACCGGCACAGCGAGAACGCCGGCAAGGTCGCCGAGATGCTGACCCGGCACCCGAAGGTCACCCAGGTCCTCTACCCGGGCCTCGCCGAGCACCCCGGGCACGAGACCGCGGCCAAGCAGATGCGGTCCTTCGGCGGCATGATCTCCTTCCGCGTCGAGGGCGGTGAGGAGGCGGCGGTGCAGGTCTGCAACCGCGCCAAGCTGTTCACCCTGGGCGAGTCCCTGGGCGGCGTCGAGTCGCTGATCGAGCACCCGGGCCGGATGACGCACGCGAGCGTGGCCGGTTCGGCGCTCGAGGTCCCGGCGGACCTGGTCCGTCTGTCGGTCGGCATCGAGAACGCGGACGACCTGATCGCGGACCTGCGCGAGGCGCTGGGCTAGGTCGTGTCCCGGCCGGTCCTCCGGCCTTCTGTACGGTACGGGTTCCTCGGCTGCGGCTGCGGCTCGCGGCTCGGGGCCCGTACCGTACGGCTTCCACGCGGTGGCCGTACGGATGTCCCACGGCTGTCCTATGACGAGCCGCGGTGGCCGTGGAACGGTCATATGCCGTCGAGCGGGGGCGTCGTCCCCGCCGGCGGCACCTCCCAGGGACGGGCGAGGGACGCCCAGACGACGAACGCGACGACCGCCACCGCGAGCAGCGCCCACCAGATCCGCCGCACCACGCGGTCCCGCCGCAGCAGCCGGATCCCGCGGGTCACGGCGCGGACGCCGAGGTCGCCCGGGACGTGCGGATAGGAGCCGTCCAGCATCCGGCGGACCTCGTCCTCCTTGCGTTCGTGGCGGCTCACGAGGCCTCCCGCAGATGACTCACGGAGCGCGAGCACACCGCCCGGATCCGCTCCTCGGGCAGGCCGAGCAGCGCCGCCGTCTGCTCCTCGGCCACCCCCTCGTGCAGCCGCAGCACGACGACGAGACGTTCCTGCGGGGTGAGCGCGGACAGCACGCCGCCCCGGCCGCGGTGATGGCGCCAGGCGGTGCGGGCGAAGCGGGTGGCGAGATCGGCGCGCGTCTCGTTGTACGGGTCCTCGCCGCGCAGCCGGTCCCAGCGGGCGTAGGTGTGGGCGAGGGCGGCGGTCAGCAGCTCCTGGGCGAGCGGATTGCGGTGGGCGGGCTCGGTGGTCAGCAGGGTCGCGACATGCAGCAGCCGGCCGGCCGCACCGGACACGAACGCGCCGAACTCCCGGTTGCGGGCGGCGTTTTCGCCCCCCGGCTCAGCCTGCGGCCCGGGTCCCGGCCCGGACCCCGGCCGGGCGCCCGCGCCGCTCCCGGGGGCGGTCCCGGCCGATCGCCCCCCGGTCTTTCCTCTGGCCCTGTTCTTGCCCCGACCTCCGCCGCCGGCCGGGCCGCCGATCCGGCCTCCTGCCTGGCTGCCGAATCGGCCACTGTTCGACTCGCGCACGTCCTCATCTGAGAACAGCGCCGGGCCAGGGTCAAGACGTCGGCACGGACTGCGTGTGCGGAGCGTGTGGAGGAGTGCCCGACTGCCGTGCCGACAAGGCGGAGTTGAAGCGGGTGAGCAGGGTGCAGAACGACTCCCGCTCGTCCGGCGTCCAGCCCTCGGTGACCTCCGCCATCAGCTGGCGGCGCGAGTCCCGGACCTCCTCCAGACGGGCCCGGCCGCGGGCCGAGAGCTGGAGGACCACGGCGCGCCCGTCCTCGGGGTGGGAGGTGCGCTTGACCAGGCCCGTGTCGACGAGCGGGGCGACCTGGCGGGTGACCGTCGAGGAGTCGATGCCCATGCCGGCGGCGAGCGCCTTCACGCCCATCGGGCCCTCCCGGTCGAGCCGGTTGAGCAGCAGATACGCGGCGCGGTCCATCGACGTGCGCAGCTGCCCGGTGCCGCCGAGCCGGGTTTGCTCGGCCCTCCGGGCGAAGACGGCCACCTGGTGCTGGAGGGCGTCGAGGAGACCGGGGTCGAGCGCTGTCGTCATGTCCGGAGACGAGGGCATGGCTGTGAGGCTCTCTCGTGGGGAGGGCTGGTGGTGGGGGACAGAGTACGCGGACCGGACGATGTCCGTACCTGGGCTGCATGAACCGGCTCGGATTTGGGTAAGGCGGCCGCTCGCCCGACAGGCCGGGAGGCCGCCGGACTGGGAGACTGCGGCCATGAGCTTCGGTACGTCTGACCTCTCCGGTCCCGGGCGCGACCGCTTCGGAGACCGGAGCGGAAAGCCCGGTGGGGAGCACGCCGGGGCGCGGTATCCGGCCCCGGGCGCCGGTGCCGGCGCGGTGGTCCTGGACGATGTGCGCGGGGCGCGCAAGACACTCGCCGGGGTGGCCCGGACGACGGCCCTGGAGGGCAGCCGCCATCTGTCCGCGCTGGTGGCGGGGCCGGTGCACCTCAAGTGCGAGAACCTCCAGCGGACGGGTTCGTTCAAGGTGCGCGGCGCGTACGTACGGATCGCGGGGCTGCGGCCCGACCAGCGGGCGGCCGGGGTGGTGGCGGCCTCCGCCGGCAACCACGCGCAGGGGGTGGCGCTCGCCTCGCAGCTGCTCGGGGTGCGGGCGACGGTCTTCATGCCGTTGGGCGCGCCGCTGCCGAAGGTGGCCGCCACACGCGCGTACGGGGCGGACGTCCGGATGTACGGGCATGTCGTCGACGAGGCGCTCGCGGCGGCCGGGGCGTACGCGCGCGAGACCGGCGCGGTCTTCATCCACCCCTTCGACCATCCCGACGTCATCGCCGGGCAGGGCACGGTCGGCCTGGAGATCCTGGAGCAGTGCCCGGAGGTGCGGACGGTCGTGGTCGGGGTCGGCGGCGGCGGTCTGGTGGCCGGGATCGCGCTCGCGGTGAAGTCGCTGCGGCCGGACGTACGGGTGGTCGGTGTGCAGGCGGAGGGCGCGGCGTCGTATCCGCCGTCGCTGGCGGCCGGGCATCCGGTGGCGGTCGAGGCGCCGGTGACGATGGCCGACGGGATCCGGGTGGGGAGGCCCGGCGACGTGCCGTTCGGGCTGGTGCGGGAGTACGTGGACGAGATCCGCACCGTCTCCGAGGACGCGCTCGCCTCGGCGCTGCTGCTCTGCCTGGAGCGGGCGAAGCTGGTGGTGGAGCCGGCCGGGGCGAGCCCGGTGGCGGCGCTGATGGCCGATCCGGAGGCGTTCCGGGGCCGGGCGCCGGTGGTGGCGGTGCTGTCGGGCGGGAACGTCGACCCGCTGCTGCTGCAACGGGTGCTGCGGCACGGCATGGCCGCCGCGGGGCGCTATCTGAGCCTGCGGCTGCGGGTGACGGACCGTCCGGGGGCGCTCGCGACGCTGCTCGCGGTGCTGACGGTGGTGGACGCGAACGTGCTGGACGTGAGCCACGTACGCACCGATCCGCGGCTCGGCCTGACCGAGGCGGAGGTGGAGCTGCACCTGGAGACGAAGGGGCCCGAGCACTGCGAGGAGGTCACGGCGGCGCTGCGGGACGCGGGCTATCCGGTGATGGGCTGAAGGCCGGGGCCGGGGCTGACAGCCGGGAGCGGAAGCGTGGTCGGAGGGGTGCGGGCCAAGGGGCGAGGGCGGGCGGTGGAGTAAGGACTTGCGAAATCGGGTTCGGCCTATACGGCTTGTATATCGCGATGTATCGCGTTAGGGTGTGCTCCGGGTCACAGCTCCGCTGAGCGCTGTCCGTTCGGCGTATCTAGACTTGTGCGGACACTCCCGCACACGGCCCGATCTGACGCGGAAATCTCTGGAATCACAGGGAGAGTCACATGCCAGGCGCGATCCACGCCGAAGGTCTGGTCAAGGCCTTCGGTGACGTACGAGCTCTGGACGGCGTGGACCTCGACGTCCCCGAAGGCACCGTCCTCGGTCTCCTCGGGCCGAACGGCGCGGGGAAGACGACGGCCGTACGCGTGCTCACCACCCTCCTCACACCCGACAGCGGCAGAGCCGTCGTCGCCGGGATCGACGTGCTCAAGCACCCCGACGAGGTGCGGCGCGCGATCGGGCTTTCCGGCCAGTTCGCGGCCGTCGACGAGTATCTGACCGGCCGGGAGAACCTCCGGATGGTCGGCCGGCTCTACCAGATGAGCGCCAAGGGGGCGAAGGCCCGCGCGGACGAGCTCCTGGAGCGCTTCGGCCTGGCCGACGCGGCCGACCGCACCGCCAAGACCTACTCGGGCGGCATGCGCCGCCGCCTCGACCTCGCGGCCGCGCTCGTCGTCTCCCCGCCCGTCATGTTCATGGACGAGCCCACCACCGGCCTCGACCCGCGCAACCGCCAGGCCCTGTGGGAGGTCATCCAGGAACTCGTCGCGGGCGGTACCACCCTCCTGCTCACCACCCAGTACCTGGAGGAGGCCGACCACCTCGCGCACGACATCTGCGTCGTCGACCACGGCCGGGTCATCGCCCGCGGCACCTCCGACCAGCTCAAGGCCCAGACCGGCGGCGAGCGCGTCGAAGTCGTCGTGCACGGCCGCGAGATGATCGCTCCCGCCCGGGAGGTCCTGGCGCGCTACGCGATGCCCGGCCTCGGGCACGGCGACATCTCCGTCGAGGAGCACACCCGCAAACTGACCGTCCCCGTCACCGGCGGCGCCAGGATCCTCGCCGAGGTCATCCGTGATCTCGACGCGGCCGGCGCCGAGATCGACGACATCGGACTGCGCCGCCCCACCCTCGACGACGTCTTCATCTCGCTGACCGGCCACGTCGCCGAGCGGGCGGAGTCCGAGAACGGCACGGACGGTGAGAACGAGGCGGAGGGTGAGGACGGCAAGGGCGGCAAGGACGGCAGTGGCGGCGACGGCCCTGGCAGAAGAGGCAAGGCCAAGGCCCGGAAGGAGGCCGTCAAGTGACCGCGACCACCGACACGTTGGCGAAGCCCCGCGTACGCGGCGCGCTCGCCCGGTCGATCGGCGACTCGCTCGTCGTCACCCAGCGCAACCTGATCCGCATGACCCGGATTCCCGAGATGCTGCTCTTCGGGGTCATCCAGCCGGTCATGTTCGTCATCCTCTTCACGTACGTCTTCGGCGGCTCGATGAAGATCGGCGGCACCACCGACCCGTCCGTGTACAAGAACTTCCTGATGGCCGGCATCTTCGCCCAGACGGTCACCTTCGCCACGGCCGGCGCGGGCGCGGGCATCGCCGACGACATGCACAAGGGCCTCATCGACCGCTTCCGTTCGCTGCCCATGGCGCGCGGCGCGGTCCTGACCGGCCGTACGCTCGCCGACCTGGTGCAGACCGCCATCACCCTGCTCGTCCTCGCGGCCGTCGCGCTCATCGTCGGCTGGCGCCCCGGCTCCGAGGCGCCGACCAACCTCGCGAAGATCCTGGCCGGCTTCGGCCTGCTGCTCCTCCTCGGCTACGCGTTCACCTGGATCGGGGCGCTGATCGGCCTCTCCGTCCGCACCCCGGAGGCGGCGACCTCGGGCGGGATCATCTGGCTCTTCCCGGTCACCTTCGTCTCCAACGCCTTCGTGGACACCAGCCAGATGACGCCCTGGCTGCAGCACGTCGCCGACTGGAACCCGTTCAGCGCCACCGTCCAGGCCTGCCGCCTGCTCTTCGGCGACCCCGGCCTGTCCCCGTCCGACGCCTGGCCGATGCAGCACCCGGTCTGGGCCTCGCTGCTCTGGTCCCTGCTCATCGTCGTGGTCTTCCGCACCCTGGCGGTGCGCAAGTACCGGTCGGCCGCGGGGTGATGCCCGTGACCGACCGGCGCCCGGTCACGGCAGATAGCCGGAGACCACCAGACCGTCGAAGGGCTGGAAGAGGGCCCCGCCGCTGATCACGGCCTCGGCGCGGGTCAGCAGGGCCGCGTCGACGCCGTCGGGGACCGGCGCCTTACGGGTGCGTCTCACCGCCTCCACCCGGCCGGACACCGGAAGGGACTGCACCGACTGCTTGGCGGCGGCGAGCACCCGGTCGCCCGCGAAGAAGACCGCGTCCGCCGTGTCCAGGCGGGAGTTCGGCACCCGGCGTGACTCCCGGCCGCTCGCCAGGTCGTAGGTGATCACGGTGGCGCCGTCGAGGCCGCCCACCACCGCCACCGTGCCGTCCGCGTTCACCGCCGGGCCGGCGCCGACCGGGAAGCCGGTGGCGAGGGTGCGCCGCGGCTTCAGGGTCTCGGCGTCGAGCACCGGAACGCCGCCGTCCCGGGAGGTGTGGCACAGCACCGCGTCCCGGTGCACGATCATCGTGGCGCACTGCACATCACCCGCGCCGCGGGCGGTCTCCTTGCCGGTCGCCGCGTCGAGCGCCACCGGTACGACCCCGCTGACCGTCACGTACACCCGCCCCCGGGCGGCGACCACCTGCTCGGGGATGCCGCCGAGTTCGCGCCGCCACAGCTCCGTGCCGCCGCCCTTGCCGTCCAGCTTCACGGCGGTCGCCAGGCCCCGGGTCTCGTCGGTGCGGTGGAGGAAGCCGGAGTAGAGGACACCGTCCAGCAGGTCGGAGCCCTTCGGCGCCCACTCGGGACCGGGCGCCGCCACCTTCCCGCGCTCCTTGCCGTCGTCGGCCCCGTACGCCGTCACCCCGTCCCGGCCGGTGACGTACACGGTGTCGCCGACGACCGCCGGATAGCCCGGCGACGACCGCACCCCGAAGTCCTCGGGCGCCGTCCGGCGCGCCACCGACCACAGCTTCTTCCCGTCCGACGCCCGCAGGCCGAGCGCCGCGCCGCCGCTCCCGGCACATACCAGCGTCTTCGGGGTGAGCGCGCAGGCGCTCACCTCCACATCCGTCTTCGTCGCCCACGGTGACCAGCCCGCCGGCCGGGCCGCGCGGTCCGTGCCCGCCGTCCCGAAGTCGCCCGGGTGCCCTTCCCCGCCGTACGGCAGCACCACATGGTCCAGCACCTTCACCGCGGGCGACCCACTGGCACCGGGTCCGGCACCGGCACCGGCACCGGACCCGGCCGACGGCCCCCGAGCCCCCTGACCGCCCGAGCCGTCCTGGTCGCCCTGCCGGCCCAGCAGCACCGCACCCGCCGTCGCGAGCACCGCCACCGCGACGGCGCCCGCCACGAGCGCGCCCCACGGCCGCCGCCGCGCCTCGGGCTCCGAGGCGGCGCCCACCGGCCGCGCGCCCACCGCCGTGGGGGAGTACGGCACGGCGGGCCCCAGCGTCGGCAGATCCGCCACGCCCGCGCCCGACGAGGCCGCCTCCCCGGCCAGCCGCGCCGCCTCCCCGTACTCCGCGAGCAGCGACAGCACCCCGCCCGGCCACGGGAACGCCCCGGAACCCGAAGCGGGCTCCGCCCCCGCGTCCCCGCCCAGCAGCCCCACCAGCTCCGCCGCCGACGGCCGCTCCGCCGGATCGAGCCGCAGACAGCGTTCCACGAGCGGCCGCAACTCCTCCGGCACGCCCGCCAGGTCGGCCTCGGCCCGGCTGATCCGGAAGACCACCGCCGCCATCTCGTCGTCGTGGAACGGCCCCCGCCCGCTCGCCGCGAACGCCAGCACCGCCCCCAGACAGAACACGTCCGAGGCGGGCACCACCGCCCGGTTGCCCACCAGATGCTCCGGCGACATGAACCCGGGCGAGCCGACGACCAGGCCCGTCGACGTCAGCGCCGTCGCCTCGAAGGCCTGCGCGATACCGAAGTCGATCAGCTTCGGCCCGCCCGCGCCGAGCAGCACGTTCGCCGGCTTCAGGTCCCGGTGCAGCACCTGGGCCCCGTGCACCGCGTCGAGTGCCCGCGCCAGCGCGGCCCCGAGCGCCCGTACCGCCGCGACCGGGAGCGCCCCGGTCCGTACGACGGCCTCGGCGAGCGAGGGCCCCGGCACGTACTCCGTCGCCAGCCACGGCGCGGCCGCCTCGGCGTCCGCGTCCACGAGCCGGGCCGCGTACGGGCTGTCCACCGCCCGCGCCGCCGTGATCTCGCGCCGGAAACGGGTCCGGAAGTCCCCGTCGACCTCCAGGTCCTCGCGGACGGTCTTCACCGCGACCATCCGGTACGGATCGGCCGTCGGCGTGTCCGTCCGGCAGGCCAGATGGACCTCGCCCATGCCGCCGGCGCCGAGCCGGGCGAGCAGACGGTACGGGCCGACGAGCCGGGGCGGCCCGGCGGGCAGTGCTTCGAGCATGGGTCAGTGCGCCTTTCCGCCGAGAGGGGTCACCGGGGGAGTTCCAGGGAGGTCACGACCCCCTGGTCGTACACGAGGTAGCCGATCCCGCCGACCGGCAGCACCTCCGGGCCGCGCAGCATGTCGGTATAGTCCATCCCGTTCACCGGGTCCGGCCTCTTCTCGGCCCGCGCCCCCGGTGCCCCTGGGACGGATGCGGTCCGCAGCCCGACCGGCTTCCCGCCCTTGCCCAGCCGCACCGTGTACAGCGCAGAGTAGTCGGCGAACACCACCTGGTCACCCGCGAGCAGCGGCGCCGAGAACGCCTGCGCGAGCCCGGCCGGGGCGGCCTTGACCGGGAAGGAGCCCAGCTCCTTCCCGTCGCGCGGGTCGAAGACCTTCAGCGCGCCCGCCTCGCCGTCGAGGCCGGCCGCCGTCCGCTCGGTGAGCACGGCCGGGTCCAGGTCCGCGACCGGCGCCGGCAGGTTCGCCCGGGTCGCGAGCGAGGGCGCGTCGAGCAGATGGGCCTCCGGCGCCGCCCCGCGTTGGCGCACGATGCCGGTGCAGTACGCGCGCGTGCCGAGGACCTTGACCACCTCGCAGACACGGGCGTCGTCGTCCACCTGGCCGCGTACGGCGCCGGTCCTGGCGTCGTACGCGATCAGCCCGCCGTCGCTCAGCGCGTACACCGTGCCCGCCGCGTAGGCGAGCGGCTCGAAATGCCGCATGTCGACCTTCGCGGTCACGTCGTTCGTGAGCTGCTTCTCCCACAGCTTCCTGCCGTCGGCCAGCGCGTAGGCGGCCAGGCCGGCGCGGCCCAGGGTGGCGGCCCCGGGAGCCTGGGTGAGGGTGAAGACCATGCCGTCGGCCACGATCGGGCGGCTCGCCTCGCCCGTCGAGCCCCCGCCCCGCTTCTCCCAGGCGACCGCGCCGCCGCGCGCGTCCCGCACCTGGATCCGGCCGTCGGAGGCCAGGACGACGAGCCCGTCGTGGACGACCGGCCGTGCCGTGCTCCCGGCGATGAAGAGGCCGCCGGTGCCGCTGATGAAGCTGCGGTCGTCCCGCTCGTCCTCGACCAGGTCGGCCTGCCACAGCGGCTTCCCGTTCGCCGGGTCCAGTGCCTCGTAGCGCCCGTCCGTCGTCCGGCACACCAGCGCCTTCTCGTTCGCCGAGCAGCCGAACGCCGGAGCCGTCAGCTTCGCGCGCCACGGCTTCCAGCCGGCCGGCCGCTGGGTGAGGTTCTGCGGGACGACCCCGGACGCGTCCATCAGCCCCCGGTCGTCGACGCCCGGCACCCGCGGACCGGTGGCGGGCGCGGCGGGGTCGGCCTCGGCGGGCATCAGCTCCGGCCGCGCCCCGGGCCACAGCAGATACGTGCCGAGCCCGCCGCCCAGGACCGCGAGGGCCACCACGGCGGCGATGAGCCCGCGCCGCTTCGGACGCGGCGCCGGCGGAAGGGCGGGCGCCCCGGCCGGGCCCATGGTCGGCGCGGCGTGCGGGTCGATGGGGTCGAGCGGGCCGGGCGCGGGGACGGCCGGGGCGGGCGCCGCCGGCACCTCCAGGAGCGGGCCGCCCGCCGCGACGAGCTGCGCCAGCTCCGTCCCGTACGCGCCGATGTGCTCCCGTACGGCCTCCGGCCAGGCCGGCATCCGCCCGCCGACGCCGCCGAGCAGCTCCACCAGCCGCTCGGGGTCCGGCCGGTCCGCCGGGTCGAGCGCCAGGCAGGCGGCGACGATCCCGCGCAGCTCCTCCGGCACCCGTTCGAGGTCCGCCTCGGCCTGCGAGACACGGTAGAGGACGGCCGCCAGCGGCCCGTCGCCGAACGGATCCTCGCCCGTCGCCGCGTAACAGAGGACGGACCCCAGACAGAAGACGTCCGAGGCCCCGGTCACCCGCCGCGCGCCCGCCACGTGCTCGGGCGACATGAAGGCGGGCGTGCCGACCATCATCCCGGTCGCGGTCAGGGTGGTGGCGCCGCTCGCCCGCGCGATGCCGAAGTCGATCAGGCGCGGCCCGTCGACGGCGAGCATCACGTTGCCGGGCTTGAGGTCGCGGTGCAGCACCCCGGCCGCGTGCAGATCGGCGAGCGCGCGGGCGATCCGCGCGCCGAGCGCCCGCACCGTGGCGACCGGCAGCGGGCCGCCGCGCCGGACGGCCTGGGACAGGCTCGGCCCGGGGACGTACGCGGTGGCCAGCCACGGCAGTCCGGTGTCCGCGTCCCCGCCGACGGGCGCGGCGGCGTACGCGCTGCGGACCAGCCGGGCGACCTGGATCTCGCGGCGGAAGCGGTCGCGGAAGGCGGGCTCGCCCGCCACGTCACGGCGTACGGTCTTGACGGCGGCGTACGCACCGGAAGGGGCGTCCGGGTCGTCCCGCCGCCCCAGGTACACCTCGCCCATGCCGCCGGCGCCGAGCCGCGCCAGGATCTCGTACGGTCCGATCCGCCGTGGCGCGCCCTCGCGCAGCGGTCCCAGCATCAGCCCCGTCGCCCCCTGTCCCTGGTCCGGCGGTCCCCATGTCCGGCCGGCCCTTGATCATTGCATGGGCATGTCGAACGCGACGGGGGCCGGGACCGGGCCTCGCCGGGGGTACGCGAACGGGCCGGAACCCCCGTCCAGGGGGATCCGGCCCGTCCGCCGGCAGCCGCTGTCAGCCGCGCTGTCGGCCGCTGTCGGCCGAGGTCAGGCGATCGTCGGCAGCGCCGCTCAGCCGGTGTACGGCTTGGCGCTGAGGATCTTGACCTTGGCCATCTTGCCGTTCGGCAGCTCGTACTCGGCGTCCTCACCGGCCTTCTTGCCGTTGAGGCCCACGCCGAGCGGGGACTGCGGCGAGTAGGTCTCGATGGTGTCGCTGGCGTACTCACGGGAGGCGAGCAGGAACGTCAGGGTGTCGTCCTCGTCGCCGTCGAACGCGATCGTCACGACCATGCCGGGCTCGACGATGCCGTCGTCCGCCGGGGCCTCGCCGACCTTGGCGTTCTGCAGGAGCTGAGTGAGCTGGCGGACCCGGAGCTCCTGCTTGCCCTGCTCTTCCTTGGCCGCGTGGTACCCGCCGTTCTCGCGCAGGTCGCCTTCCTCGCGCGCAGCGGCGATCTTGGTGGCGATCTCGGTACGCGCGGGACCAGACAGGTACTCAAGCTCGTCCTTGAGCTTGTTGTACGCCTCCTGGGTGAGCCAGGTGACGTTGTCGCTGGTCTGGGTCACAGGTGCTCCTCGTAGGTACTGGGAATAAAGAGCTCGCCCTGCACGGAAGGCGCGCGCCGAAGCTCCTGCTTCAAGCGTGCGCCTTTCGAACGGACGAAACCACGAGCCTAACAATGAGTGGCGAAAAGCGGGAGGACATAAACCACGAGCTTTACGTCACCCCAGGTCACCGGGGTGAACCGGCGGGGCTTCGCTGTCGCCCGCTTCCCTACCCACCGCTACCGTGCCGTACACCCCAGCAGCTCGGCGCTGGTCGCCTTCGCGGTCGTACGGATCGTGTAGATCTTGTCGAGCCGGGTGCCGCGCTCGTCGACGGGGAGGTCCTTGCGGCCGACCTCGGCGCCGTCCTCGGACTGCGAGCGCACCGTGCAGACGCCGGTCACGTCGTCGTCCTTGCGGATCTCCAGGTGGACCTGGACCTCGTTCTCGCCGGTGACCTGGAACCGGATCACCTCGGCGCTGATCTTGCTGCCGACGACGTAGTACCAGCCGAACCAGCCGAGCAGGATCACCATCAGGCCGCCGAGCACGGAGCCGACGATCTTGAGCTTGCGGTCGGCGCGCTCGTCCGCGGAGCGGCCGTAGCGCCCCTCGGGCAGCGACTCTCGCACCGCGCTCATGATCGTTCCTCTCGCCGTCGGGGCCGGAATTTTCCCACCCCCGATTCCGTCACTATAGAGACCTTCCCAAGCGACGAATCACTGAGGATCGAGCCTTGACTGAGCAGCTGCGACTGATGGCCGTTCACGCCCACCCCGACGACGAGTCGAGCAAGGGCGCGGCGACCATGGCCAAGTACGTGTCCGAGGGGGTGGAGGTCATGGTGGTGACCTGCACGGGCGGTGAGCGCGGCTCCATCCTCAACCCGAAGCTCCAGGGCGACCCCTACGTCGAGGCGAACATCCGGGAGGTGCGCCGCAAGGAGATGGACGCGGCGCGCGAGATCCTCGGCGTGGGCCAGGAGTGGCTGGGATTCGTCGACTCCGGTCTGCCGGAGGGCGACCCGCTGCCGCCGCTGCCCGAGGGCTGCTTCGCGCTGGAGGACGTGGACGCGGCCGCCGGCCGGCTCGTCCGCAAGATCCGCGCCTTCCGTCCCCAGGTGGTCACCACCTACGACGAGAACGGCGGCTACCCGCACCCCGACCACATCATGACCCACAAGGTCACGATGGCCGCCTTCGACGGCGCGGTCGACACCGTGAAGTACCCGGAGGACGAGTTCGGCCCCGCGTACCAGCCGCGGAAGCTCTACTACAACCAGGGCTTCAACCGCCCGCGCACCGAGGCCCTGCACCAGGCGCTGCTCGACCGGGGCCTGGAGTCGCCGTACGGGGACTGGCTGAAGCGCTGGGACGACTTCGAGCGCAAGGAGCGCACGCTCACCACCTTCGTGCCGTGCGCGGACTTCTTCGAGACCCGCGACCAGGCGCTGATCGCCCACCGCACCCAGATCGACCCCGACGGCGGATGGTTCCGGGTGCCCATGGAGATCCAGAAGGAGGTCTGGCCGACGGAGGAATACGAGCTCAGCAAGTCTTTCGTCGACACCGCCCTCCCCGAGAGCGACCTCTTCGCGGGCATCCGCGACAATGACTGACATGAGCGCACACCTGGTACTGACCCAGATCGTCCCCCTGGCGGCGAAGGACCTGGACCAAAGCAAGGTGACTCCCGGCGTCCTCGGGTTCGTCGTCTTCGCGGTCCTGGCCGTCGCGGTCTGGGGCCTGATGAAGTCGATGAACCGCCACATGGGCAAGGTCGACTTCGCCGAGGCGCCGGACGCGGCCGCGGCGGGCGCCGCTCCGGCCGGCACTCCGGCCGGCGGGACGGCGGGGAAGTAGCCTCCGCGTTTTCCCGGGCCCCGGCACCACCCGCCGGGGCCCGCTTCCGCGTGGCCTGCCGTGCGGACGGCCGGTCGTCCGTACCGACAGGCCGTCCGCACGGGACGCCACGCGAGGTGCGCGCGACCCTCGTGCGAGGAGTACGAGGCGTGCGCGGCGCGCGGGGGCGCCCGGCCGTTTCTTCGCACGCCGGCGGCGGTACGCCCCCGACCTGCGCGGCCCGCACCCGAACGGCTGACCGTCGAGTCTCCGTCCGGTGGCGTTCATGTGCTGAATAGCGCATCCGAGTGACGCGGCGGAACCAATCCTTCTTGAGGCAGTTGATCAGGACGCTTCGGTCCACGAAGCAGTCAGTCACGCTTCGGTCCACGAAGCAGTTCCGGGCCACCGAGCTCAAGAAGGAAGACTCGTGATCAAGAAGGTTCTTGCAACTGCTGCTGTCGCGGCGACCGTCGCCGGCATGTCCGCGACCACGGCGATGGCGGCCGGAAACGACGGCGGCACCGCCAACATCATCGGCAACACGTCCACGCAGTCCATCGGCGCCAACACCACCGGTGGCTACATGAGCCCGAACTTCGGTCTCGTCAACGGCGGCGTCCTGAACTGCTTCGACATCCAGAAGCTCCAGGCCCAGGTGCCGATCGGCGTCATCGCCATCCCGGTCGCCGCTCAGGACCTCCTCGGCAACCCGGTCTCGGGCCAGACCTGCACCCAGAACTCCGTGCAGCAGAAGGGCGACGACGCGCTGTCGCACATCCTGGGCGAGGTCCTCGCGCAGAACGGCAACATCGGCGGCTGATCCACACGCCCCCGCACGGCGGCCCCGGCCCCACGCCCACACGGCGCGGGGCCGGGGCCGCCCGCCGTTCCGACACGACCACGCACACGGCAACACGTCGACCCGTACAGGCTTCCGCGGCGCGTGGGCGGGGCCGGGGAGCGTACGCGAGGATGGGGAGCATGCCGAACAGACTGGCCCATGAGACGTCCCCTTACCTCCTCCAGCACGCCGGCAACCCGGTCGACTGGTGGCCCTGGTCGGACGAGGCGTTCGCCGAGGCGCGGCGCCGTGCCGTGCCGGTGCTGCTCAGCGTCGGGTACAGCTCCTGTCACTGGTGTCATGTGATGGCCGACGAGTCCTTCGCGGACGACGCCACCGCCGCGCTCATCAACGAGCGCTTCGTGGCCGTCAAGGTCGACCGCGAGGAGCGGCCCGATGTCGACGCCGTCTATATGGAGGCCGTGCAGGCCGCCACCGGGCAGGGCGGCTGGCCCATGACCGTGTTCCTGACCCCGGACGCCGAGCCGTTCTACTTCGGCACCTACTTCCCGCCCGAGGCCCGGCACGGGATGCCGTCGTTCACCGACGTCCTCGACGGGGTGGCCCGGGCGTGGACCGAGCGGCGCGACGAGGTCGGCGAGGTCGCCGGGAAGATCGTCAAGGATCTCGCGGAGCGCTCCCTCGCGTACGGCGGCGACGGCGCCCCCGGCGACGCGGAGCTCGGGCAGGCGCTGCTCGGGCTGACCCGCGAGTACGACCCCCGGAACGGCGGCTTCGGCGGCGCGCCCAAGTTCCCGCCGTCGATGGCGCTGGAGTTCCTGCTCCGCCACCACGCCCGCACCGGCGCCGAGGGCGCCCTGCAGATGGTGACGGACACCTGCGAGGCGATGGCCCGCGGCGGCATCTACGACCAGCTCGGCGGCGGCTTCGCCCGCTATGCCGTGGGCCGCTCCTGGACCGTGCCGCACTTCGAGAAGATGCTGTACGACAACGCGCTGCTGTGCCGGGTGTACGCGCACCTGTGGCGGACCACCGGCAGCGATCTGGCCCGCCGGGTCGCCCTGGAGACCGCCGACTTCATGGTCGGCGAACTGCGCACCCCCGAGGGCGGGTTCGCCTCCGCGCTCGACGCCGACTCGGACGACGGCACCGGCCGGCATGTCGAGGGCGCCTTTTACGTGTGGACGCCGGAGCAGCTCGCGGACGTGCTCGGCGAGGACGACGCCGCGTACGCCGCCCGCCACTTCGGCGTCACCGACGAGGGCACCTTCGAGCACGGCAGCTCCGTGCTCCAGCTCCCGCAGGACGCGGGCGTCGCCGACGCCGGGCGGATCGCGGGCATCCGGGAACGGCTGCTCGCGGCGCGCGCCGAACGCGCGCGCCCCGGCCGCGACGACAAGATCGTCGCCGCCTGGAACGGCCTCGCCATCGCCGCCCTCGCCGAGACCGGTGCCCTGCTCGACCGCCCCGACCTGGTCGAGCGCGCCACCGAGGCCGCCGACCTGCTGGTCCGGCTGCACCTCGACGACGGCGCCCGTCTCGCCCGTACCTCCAAGGACGGCCGCGTGGGCGCCAACGCCGGGGTCCTGGAGGACTACGGCGACGTCGCCGAGGGCTTCCTGGCGCTCGCGTCCGTGACCGGCGAGGGTGTGTGGCTGGAGTTCGCCGGGCTGCTGCTCGACATCGTCCTGGACCAGTTCCGGGGCGAGGGCGGCGCGCTCTACGACACCGCCCACGACGCCGAGAAGCTGATCCGCCGCCCGCAGGACCCCACCGACAACGCCACCCCGTCCGGCTGGACCGCGGCGGCCAGTGCGCTTCTCACGTACGCGGCGCACACCGGATCGGCCGCGCACCGTGCCGCCGCCGAGGAGGCCCTGGGCGTGGTCAAGGCGCTGGGGCCGCGCGCGCCCCGGTTCATCGGCTGGGGGCTGGCCGCCGCCGAGGCGCTGCGCGACGGGCCGCGCGAGATCGCCGTCGTCGGCGACCCCGAGGACGAGGACTTCCGCGAGCTGCGCCGGACCGCCCTGCGGGCCGGCAACTTTCTTCCACAGCCTGTGGATGAAAGTTTCGTCCACAGGCCCTCCCGGATCT
>NZ_JBEYHT010000060.1:0-47356 GCF_040635425.1 Streptomyces laurentii
CGACCCCGCCGGACGCCTGGTCCACGGCCTGGCGGCCGCCCTCGGCGCCGTCGTCACCGGTTTCGTGGCCATGGGCGTCACCGCCGCCCTCGGCCTGTGGGCGGCCGGCGCCACCGGACTGCCGGGCGGCGGGAACGCGTTCACCGCCGTCGTCGCCGCGGCCGTCGTGATGGCCGCCGGCGGCCAGGTCGGACTCGCCGGCGACGCGGGCGACCTGGCCGGCGCCCGGGCCGAACTCACCGCCATGCCGCTCACCGTCACCCTGGTGGGCGCGCTCGTCACCGGCGCCCTGTTCCTGCGCCCGCTGCGCCACCACGCCGTCGCCCGCGCCCGCGACCTGCTCGCCCTGGCCGTCCCGACCGTGGTGCTCTGGCTGGCCGCGCTCGCCGGCCTGTCCACGCTCGCCCGGCACGACTTCCCGCTCACCCTCGGCGGCACCCAGGAGGCCGGCGGCGACCTCGGCGACCTGGTGCGGCAGCTCATGTCCGCCGCCCACCCCACCATCGGCTTCCGCACCGACCTCGGCCCCACCCTCTTCTACGGCCTGCTGTGGATCCTCGGCGTCCTCGTCGTCGCCGTGCTCGTCTCCCGCCGCACCCCGCTCCCGCCCCGTTTCGTCCGCCACCACCAGGCCGTTCGCCCCGCCGCCTCCGCGGTCCTGCTGTTGTTCCTCGCGTACGTGTCCGCCGGCCTCCTCATCGGCCTGGTCGTCGCGGCGACGAAGGGCCACCCCGCCGAGACCTTCGCCGTGCTGCTCCTCGGCCTGCCCAATGTCAGCTGGCTCGCCCTCGGCGTCGGCATCGGCGGCTCGTGGGAGGGCCGGGCCGAGGGACCGTTCGGCCTGCCCATGCCGCAGATCCTCGACCACGTCCTGCGCGGCGGGAACGGCGGCAAGGACCTGTCGACCGTCGACCTGTCCACCCTCGCCTCGTACGACGGGCGGGCCTGGTGGCTGCTACCGATCGCCGTCGTGCTCGTGCTCGGCGCGGCGGTCGCCATGGCCGTCCGCTCCCCGGCCCGCGTCCGGCCCTGGCGGCACGCCCTCCACCTGGGCGTCGCCTTCGCCGTGGCGATGCTGGTCATCGCCCCGCTCACCCTGGTCGAGGCCCGCTTCGGTCTGTCGGTCATCGGCATCGGCGACCTGGAGGCGCTCGGCGCGGTGGTGCTGCTCCGCCCGCACATCTGGGGTCTGGTCGGCCTCGCGCTGCTGTGGGGTCTGGTCGCCGGATTCCTCGGCGGGCTCCTCGCGGCCCCGCTCCGGCACCGCGCCGCGACCAACGTGCCCTGACCGATGGCCGTGCCGTTCGCCGCGCCCGAGACCGCGGTCACCGCTCCAGGAACACCGGCCGCGCCCACTCCGGCGGCTCCGGTGGCTCCGGCGGCGGGCTCGGTGTCCCGCCCGCCGTGCCGCCCGCGACCGCCCGTGCCCCGGCGCCCGGCACCCCGCCCTCCAGGGCCGCCCGCAGCTCCGCGACGAACTCCAGGCACGTCCCGTACCGCTCCTCCGGCGTCTTGGCCAGCGCCTTCGCCATCACCGCGTCCGCCGCGGCCGGAAGCCCCGCCCGCTCCTCGGACAACGGAGGCGGCGGGTCGTACTGGTGCGCCCACAGCAGCGCCATGTCGTCGTCCCGGCGGAACGGCGGCACCCCGGCGAGCGTCTCGAACACCACGCACGCCAGGCTGTACACGTCGCAGCGGCCGTCCACCGGCTTGCCGGAGATCTGCTCCGGCGCCACGTAGTCCAGCGTCCCGACGAACTGCCCCACCGTCGTGAACCCGGTCAGTGACAGGGACTTCTTCGTCAGGCCGAAGTCGGTGAGGTAGACGTGCTCCGGATGGTCCCGGTCGGTGCCCTCCGCCACCAGGATGTTGCCGGGCTTCACATCCCGGTGCACCAGATCGTGCGCGTGCGCGGCGTCCAGCGCGGAGGCCACCTGCACCGCGATCCGCCCCGCCACCGCCGGCGCCAGGGCACCGCCCTGCCGGTCGAGCAGCGCGCGCAGGTCGAGACCGGGGACGTACCGCATCGCGATGTACAGCACGCCCTCCGTCTCGCCCGCCTCGAAGACCGGCACGATGTGCGGATGGTCGATCGCCGCCGCGACCCGCGACTCGTGCGCGAAACGGCGGCGGAAGGTGTCGTTGCGGGCCAGTTCGGGCGCCAGCAGTTTCAGCGCCACGGTCCGGTCGAGGCGCAGGTCGCGCGCCCGGTAGACCACGGCCATGCCGCCGCGCCCGATCTCCGCCTCGACGCGGTAGCCGGCGACCTGCTTGCCGACCAGGCCGGACTCCCGCCCGGCCGGCAGCGAACCGGCCTGCTCCGCCCCGTTGCCCGGGACCGCGCCGGTGCCGCTCATCCGCGCTCACCCGGGTCGTCCGGCCGGGGCTCCGGTACGACCCGGGTCGGCTCGTGCCCGACGGGGCCGGGGGCGGGTTCGCGTACGGTCGTGGGCTCGTCCGCGGGTTCGTCCGCGGGCTTGTCCGGGGGGTTGTCCGCGGGCTCGGCTCGGGTCTCCGGTTCGGGCTCGGCTCGGGTCTCCGGTTCGGGCTCGGGTTCAGGCCGGGGGCCGGGCTCCGGCTCCGTCTCCGGTTCTGGCGTGGGTTCGACTACGGGCTCGGGCTCGGGCGGCGAGGCCGCCGAGGAGGGCGGTGCCGAGGCCGCGTACGCGCTCAGCCCCGTACCGTCGCAGTACACCCACCGCTCGTGCTCCGCGTCGTACAGCCACAGCGACTCCCCGTCGACGACCATCCCCACCCGCAGTCCGCGGGTGCGCCGCCGGAACGTCTCGCCGTCCGCCCGCCCCGCCGCCAGTTCCTCGGCGGCCCGCCGGTAGCGGGTCAGCGCGTCCGCCGCCCGGCCGATCAGCGGGCGCGGGTCGGCCGTCCGGGTGAGCGGACTGCCCGCGGCGGGCGGATCGGCCGGTACGGAGACGAGGAGACGGGCGTCGACCCAGGCCGACCAGCCGTTCGAGCACAGCACCTGGCCCCAGTCGCCGACCCGGTCGAGCAGCCGCACCGGCAGGAACGCGTCCAGCGGCTCCGTCGGCAGCGCGGGATCGGGCGCCTCCCAGGCGGCCAGTCCGGTACGCGGCACGACGTGTGTGGGCAGGAAGTCCGCCTCGTCCGTGCGGCCTGTGCCGTCCGCCCCCTCCGTGCCGCCGGGGCCGCCCGTCCGCGCGGTGGCGGCCTCCGGGGCGTACGCCGGGGTCGCGCGCGCACCCGAGACGAGCCGGGTCGGCTCCCCGGCCGCGGGCCCGTACTCCGGTGTGTGCTCCCCGGGCTCCGGCCCGTGATCCGGCCCGCGCTCCGTCGCACCGCTGGCGTCCGTGCTCTCCACAGGGGTCCTACCTCCGCATCACGACCGGCTCGTGGCGCCGCAGCAGCCACGCCACCACGAGACCGAGGACGACGCACAGTGCGACCAGCATGCCCATGTCGAAGAGCCAGGCGCCCACCGTGTGGTCCATCAGCGGGTCGGCGGTCCGCGAGCCCGGCACGATCGCGCCGATGTCGATCGTCGCGCCCATCGCCGCGAACGCCCACCGCGACGGCACCAGCCAGGCCAGCTGCTCCAGGACCGGTGTGCCCCGGACGTTCAGGAGCGCACCGCAGAACACCACCTGGACGATCGCGAGGAGGACGAGCAGCGGCATCGTCACCTCCTCCTTGCGCACCAGGGCGGAGACGAACAGTCCGAGCATCATCGCGGTGAAGGCGAGCAGTGCCACCGCCAGGGTGAGTTCGAGGAGCGGTGGCATCAGCACGCCCTTGCCGCCGGGCGCGCCGAGGGGCACGCCGATGAGCGCCACCAGGGTGAGGACCACGGCCTGCACGACCGTGATCGTGCCGAGGACGACCACCTTGGACATCAGATACGCGGAACGGGACAGGCCGACGGCTCTCTCACGTCGGTAGATGGTGCGTTCCTTGACCAGTTCGCGCACCGCGTTCGCCGCGCCCGTGAGTACGCCGCCGACGCAGAGGATCAGCAGCACGTTCAGCGCGGATTCGGCGTTCAGCTTTCCGCCGGACAGGGCCCGGGCCATCGCGCCCATGATGAACGGCAGCGCGACCATGATGACCAGGAAGGTCCGGTCGGAGGACAGCGCCGCCGCGTACCGCCGGACGAGGGTACGGAGCTGGGAACCCCAGCTCTGCGCCTTCGGCGGCGGGGGTGGCGCGGCCTGCTGCGGCAGCGCCCCTGCGGGCGCGGGCGCGGGCGCGGGCGCGGGCCCGGGCGTGGGTGCCGGGGCGCCGGCCCCGCGCGGCCCGGCGCGGACGCCGGCCTCCTCGACGTAACGGTGGTGCAGCGGGGAGAGCCGGTAGCGGCCCGCCCAGTCGCGGTCCCGGTCGTTCTCGAACGCCTCGAACGCCTCCGGCCACTGCGCGTAGCCGAAGAAGCCGAGCGCGTCGCCGGGCGGTCCGTAGTACGCGACCCGGCCGCCGGGCGCGAGCACGAGCAGCCGGTCGCACACGTCCAGGCTCAGCACGCTGTGGGTGACGACGATGACGGTGCGGCCGTCGTCGGCGAGGCCGCGGAGCATGTGCATGACCGAGCGGTCCATGCCCGGGTCGAGTCCGGAGGTCGGCTCGTCGAGGAAGAGCAGGGAGGGTTTGGTGAGCAGTTCCAGGGCCACACTGACGCGTTTGCGCTGGCCGCCGGACAGACTGTGGATCGGCTGCCCGGCGCGCTCCGTCAGGCCCAGCTCGGCGATCACCTCGTCGACCCGGGCGCGCCGCTCGGCGGGCGCGGTGTCCTCGGGGAAGCGCAGTTCGGCGGCGTATCCGAGGGCCCGGCGGACGGTCAGCTGGAGGTGCAGGATGTCGTCCTGCGGGACGAGACCGATGCGGCGGCGCAGCTCCGGGTAGTCCTGGTAGAGGTCGCGGCCGTCGTACAGGACGCTGCCCCGGTCGGCGGGGCGCAGGCCGGTGAGGGCGTTGAGCAGCGTCGACTTGCCCGCGCCCGACGGGCCGACGACCGCGAGCAGGCTCTTCTCGCCGACGGGGAAGGAGACCCCGTCGAGCAGGGTCTTGTGGCCGTGGTCGACGGTGACGGCCAGTTCCTGGACGTCGAGCGAGATCTCGCCGGTGTCGGTGAACTCGACGAGCGAGCCGCCTATCAGGCCGTACGCGCGGTGACCGATGCCGACGAGATCGTCGGGGGTCACCCGTGCGTCGGTGACGGGGCGGCCGTTGAGGAAGGTGCCGTTGTGGCTGCCGAGGTCGTGGATGCGGTACGTGCCGTCGGGTTCGGCGCGCAGTTCGGCGTGCCGGCGCGAGACGGTCAGGTCGTCGAGCACCAGGTCGTTGTCGGGGGCCCGGCCGATTCGCACGGTGTGGACGGGCAGCGGGCGGACGGAGGTGGGGCGGCGGAAGGCGCCGGTGCGGGCCGGGGACGAGACGGCCGCGGAGGAGGGCCGGGGCGGCGCGGGGGCGGCCGGTTCCCGGTGTGGTTCCGCTCGTACGGGCGTGGCGGCAGCGGCAGCGGCAGCGGCAGGATCGGCAGGCGCCGCGGGGGCCGCGGCGTCGTCACGTGGCGTCCTCTCGCGGGCCGCGTGGCTCTCGTGCGGTGGGTTCGCGCGGAGGACGGCCTTCGGGCCGTCCGCGGGATGGCCGAAACGGAGGACCGTTCCGGCGCCCACCACGCTGAGGCCCACCCGCCGGCCGTCGGCGAAGGTGCCGTTCGTACTGTCCTGGTCCTCCAGGGTCCAGTGACCGCCGACCGCCCGCAGCACCGCGTGATGCCAGGACGTCCGGTCGTCGGCCAGGACGATGTCACTGCTGGGGTCGCGTCCGATGCGATAGACACGGCGCGCGTTCATGACGGTCGCGTCTCCGTCGGTCTCCAGGACCAAGGCGGGCGCGGCGGGCGCGACAGGCCGCTCTCCCATACGAAAAGCCTATCGTCGGCGGCCTGACCGCGCCCGGGATGGCCGCCGGTATCGTGGCGGCCGACCCACCCGTGGCCGTCCCCGGCCGGGGACCGAAGGAGAACCGCCCGTGCCGAAAGGTGTCACCAAGCGCCGCCCCCGTACCCGCGCGGCCCTGCTGCGGGCGGCCCTGGAGACCTTCGCCGAGCACGGGTTCCACGCGGTGTCGATCGAACAGATCTGTGAGCGCGCGGGCTTCACGCGCGGGGCGTACTACTCCAACTTCGCGAGCAAGGAAGAACTCTTCCTGGCTCTCTTCGACGAGCACGGTGAACGGGTCGTCCGGTGCCTCGCCGAAGCGGTCGACGCGCTCGCGCCCGAGG
The DNA here is from genome assembly GCF_040635425.1 of Streptomyces laurentii. Taxonomy (NCBI): domain Bacteria; kingdom Bacillati; phylum Actinomycetota; class Actinomycetes; order Kitasatosporales; family Streptomycetaceae; genus Streptomyces; species Streptomyces laurentii. Next base: position 6,254 of record NZ_JBEYHT010000060.1, read on the forward strand.
AGTGCACCCTGGAGCGGCTCGCCGGGCTGGTCGCGCGGATCGAACCGGACGAACGCGCCTGGTACCTGGTGAGCATGGAGTTCACCCTGCACGCCATCCGCGACCCGCAGGCCGCCTGGGTGCTCGCCCGCCACGAGGCTCGCCTGCGCGCCGAGATCGCCCGCGGCCTGGAACTCGTCGTCCGCCGCAGCGGACGCGAACTCGCCGTGGACGCCGACCGGTTCGCCCGCCTGATCGTGGCCCTGCGCGAAGGCGCCCTCGCGCAGAGCTATGTCGAACCGGTCGAACTTCCCCCCGGCACCCTCGAACGCGCCTTCCTGCCCGCGCTGTTGGAGTCCGCCACCCGGCCGGCCGCGCCCCCGGCCTGACCGGCGGGCGGGGGAGGGGGAAGCGTGTTCGTCGATCGGTTCGTCACCGTGTCCCGCCGGCCGCCTGTCGAACTGCTGGTCGCCCAGTCGGCGGGACCCGCGCACCGCGCGCTGCTCGTGATCCACGGAGGCCCCGACTGGGACCACACCTACCTCCGGGAACCGCTGGACAGGCTCGCCGGAACACACCGCCTCGTGATGCCCGACCTGCGCGGGTGCGGGCGCTCCACCCGCGGTCTGCCCGGCGACCGGTACACCCCGGACGCCGCCGTCGGCGACCTGATCGCCCTCCTGGACGCCCTCGGGATCGGCCGGGCCGACGTCCGCCGCAGGGGTGAACGCGACGGCCGCCGGTCCGACCCCCCGTCGCCGGCGTGGAGCTTCCGGAAGAGGCCGAGCGCCTCGACTCCCGCTCAGTCGCGGCCGAGCGCGTCCAGGAGCTGGAACTCCTCGTCCGTGAGCCGGAGTTCACCGGCCGCCAGGTTGTCGACGAGGTGGTCCGGGTTACCCGTGCCGGGGATGGCCAGGATGTGCGGGCCCTTCCGGAGCGTCCAGGCGAGGCGGACCCGGGCCGGGGTGGCACCGTGCGCGCGGGCGATGGAGAGGACCTCGTCGTGCTCGGTGTGGACGGCGCCCTCCTCGCGTCCCGGGCCGGCGATGGAATAGAAGGGGACGAAGGCGATGCCGAGCGCGGCGCAGGTGTGCAGCAACTCCTCGGCGTCACGGTCGTCGAGGCCGTAGCGGTTCTGTACGCACACCACGGGCGCGATCGCCCGGGCCTCGTCCAGGTGCTCAGGGCGGGCGTTGGACAGGCCGAGGTGGCGGACCAGTCCGGCGTCACGGAGTTCGGCGAGCGCGCCGAAGTGCTCGCCGACGGACGGCTGGCTCATGACCCGCAGATTGACCAGGTCGAGGTGGTCGCGGCCGAGCTGGCGCAGGTTCTCCTCGACCTGGCCTCGCAGCTCGTCGGGGCGGGCCGAGGTGGCCCACTCGCCGGAGGCGTCCCGGGCCGGACCGACCTTGGTGGAGAGGAGCAGCTCGTCGGAGTAGGGGGCGAGCGCCGAGTTGATCAGTTCGTTGGAGGACCGCAGCCGGGAGAAGTAGAAGGCGGCGGTGTCGATGTGATTGACGCCGAGTTCGACGGCGCGGCGCAGCACGGCGATCGACCGCCCCCGGTCACTGGGGGTGCCCAGGTGGAAGGCGGCGCTTCCGGTCAGCCGCATGGCGCCGAAGCCGATCCGGTGGACCAGGTGGTCGCCGAGCGTCCAGGTACCCGAGGCGGCCGCCGAGACCGTGCGCGAGGTCATCCGTTTCCTCAACTCCATCCGATAGGCCGCCCCGCCCGACGGGTTCGGGCGGGGCGGCAGTGGAGTATGCGCAGGTGGCAGCCGTGCCGGAAAGCCCGGACGGGGTGGGGGATTGTCACAGCCGGGACGGGAACTCCGGCCGAGCATGCGGACGTTGTCCCCGTAGACGGCGAAACGGCGCGGGCGGATAAGGCGGTCAGTCGAAGAGGTCGGGGTCCGAGGCCGTGATCTGCTCCCAGAGCGGACGGGCCTGGAACCAGCCGGCGATCGGCGAGCCGATCTGGCCGCGGGTGAGCAGCGCCGTCTCCCGGTCGATCAGCTGCGGCGTGCCCGCCGCCATCGCCAGCAGCTGGGCCTGGCAGGAGCGTTCCATGGTGACGAACCACCAGACCGCCTCGGCGACCGACTGGCCGACGGTGAGCAGCCCGTGGTTCTTCAGGACGACCGCCTTGTACGAGCCGAGCGCCTTGGCGACGCGCTCGCCCTCCTCCCGCTCGTTGACGACGCCGCGGTAGTCGTCGTAGATCCCGTGGTCCTCGAAGAACGCGCAGGCGTCCTGGGTGATCGGGTCGAGCGGGACGCCGAGGCTGGAGAACGCCTTGCCGTGCAGGGAGTGCGAGTGCGCGGCGGCGATCGCGTCCGGCCGGGCGCTGTGCACCTGCGCGTGGATGACGAACGCGGCCCGGTTCACCGGCCGTACGCCGTCCAGCACCTGCCCCTCGTGGTCCACGCGGATGAGGTCGGACGCCTTGATCCGGCTGAAACTCATGCCGAACGGGTTGACCCAGAAGGTGTCCGGGTCCCCGGGGTCGCGCACGGTGATGTGCCCGGCGACGCCCTCGGAGAAGCCGAACCGGCCGAAGATCCGGAAACCGGCGGCCAGTTGTTCCTTCCGGTGCTGGCGTTCCTCCGCGACCGAGTCGAAGGTGGGCGGCAGCGGCACGACGGCCCCCTCCGGCAGGGGGCCGATGGCGGCGGAGAGGAGCGCGGCGATTTCGGGCGGCAGATCGGGCACGGGAAGCCTCCGGCGGTGCGGCGGATCGGGTCGGCGAGTGCGCCAAAAGATACAGAGATGTATCCGATACGACAATGTCTCCAACGGCTTCGGCGGACTCGGCGCCCGGCGTTCCCGCCCGGGAACCCCGGGCGGCTGAACTCCGCGAAACTCGGTGGCTCTTCGGTGCTGCCTCCGCCTGGGTTCGGCCGCATGGCCGACGACTGTTTCGGACATCCACGGCTCACCGCCATCTACGATCCGCACGACCCCGACCGTGGCGATCTCGGCGCCTACCTCCGGATGGCCGAAGAGTTCGGGGCGCGCCACGTCCTGGACATCGGCTGCGGTACAGGGGTGTTCGCGCTCCTCCTGGCCGGCCGCGGGATCGAGGTCGTCGGCGTCGATCCCGCGCGGGCCTCCCTCGGCGCCGCCCGGGCCAAGCCGGGCGGTGACCGGGTGCGCTGGATCCCTGGCGACGCGACGGCCCTCCCGCCCCTGCGGGTCGACCTCGCGACGATGACCGCGAACGTCGCCCAGGCCATCGCCGATCCGGACACCCGGCACGCGACACTGGCGGGAGCGGGCAGCCGCTCCGTGCCGCCGTCGAAGGGCAGGAAGACGGTGCGGTTGGCGAGCAGCCGGTCCATGGGGTCGAGCGACGCGTCCGTCATCGTGACGTCCTACCAGCGCCGTCCCGTCACGGGCCCAACGCTTTTCCCGCCGTTCCCGCCGTTCCCGCCGTCCCCGGTGGCCACCAGGCCCCTGCCCCCTACCGCGCCGGCGCCCCGAACCGGGCCAGCAGATGCCAGACCCGCTTCACCTCCTGCCGGTCGTACCGCCCCGACTCCGCGGCCTCCTGCACGATCCGCGCGTCCAGCCACCCCTCCACGGCCAGTTCGGCGCCCAGCTCCACGAACCGCGGCCCCCGGTACCCCGGATGGCGCCGCAGGTCCGCGACCGACAGCCGGAAACCGTCGTGCCACGCGACCGGACACGGCAGCGCGCGGGCCGCGGCCTCCACCTCCGTACCACGGAAGGACGGGTCGAGGACCAGCGCCTCGACGTCCCGGGCCAGGTCGACCGGGCCGTGCACCTGCGCCTCGACGTAGTCGTCGAGCGCGTCCTGGCCGTCGTCGAGGGCGAGCGCGACGAGCGGCGCGGCCCGTTCGGCGACACCGAAGTCGGTCGGTTCGAGGACGCTGTCCGGATAGCAGAAGGTCGTCCGGGCCAGGGCGGCGGCGCTCAGCCGCAGATGCGCCGAGCCGAAGCGGGGCGCGGCGCCGAAGGGGCGGCGCCGGTGGTCGAGCGCGCCGTACACGGGCCGCTCGTGCGCCGGCGCGTCGTCGTACGCCCCGCCGAAGATCCGGCTCTCCCAGCGCCAGCGGTCGCCGCCGGGGTGCGCGGTGAGACCGCCGTTGCTCGTGCCGGTGACGAACTGGGAGCGGTAGAAGCCGTCCTCGGCGAGCCGGCCGAGGAAGGCCGGATGGAAGTTGAGCGTGACCCGCAGGGCGGGGTCGAGCGGGCCGCCCGTGGCGAGGGCGGAGACATGGGCGAGCGCGCGGCTCGGCCGGGGAAGAAGATCCATCGCCGCAGTCTGCCGCAGGCCGGGTCTTGCGGCGCGGGCTTTTCGCTGGCTACGGTCAGGCGTGGAAAGCGCTTACTGAAGTGGGCGCGTCAGGGGAGAGGGAGAGCGGCGCGTGGCCACCAGCGACGACAGCGGACACATCGAGCCGGCCGGACAAGCGGAGCACGCGGGCGGCACGGCGGACGGCCGGCGCGGCGACGAGGTCCTCGTCTACACCCGTACCACCGGCTACCGCCACGACTCCATCCCCGCCGGTGCCGCCGCCCTCGCCGACCTCGCCCGCGCCGCCGGTCTGCGCCCCGAGATCACCGAGGACCCCGGTGCCTTCACTCCCGCCCGGCTCGCCCGCTGCGCCGCCGTCGTCCTCCTCTCCACCACCGGCACCGTCCTCACCGACGCGGGCCGGGCGGCCTTCGAGGCGTACGTACGGGACGGGGGCGGCGTGCTCGCCGTGCACGCGGCGGCCAACGCCGAGCCCGACTGGCCCTTCTACGGCGAACTCCTCGGCACCCGCTTCGACGGCCACCCCGAGATCCAGCCGGGCGTGGTATGCGCGGAGGACTCCGGCCATCCGGCCACGGCCGCGCTGCCGGACCGCTGGGAGTGGACCGACGAGTGGTACAACTTCACCGCCAACCCCCGGGCCACCGGTGTCCGGGTCCTCGCCCGCGCCGACGAGACCAGCTACCGCGGCGGCACGCTCGGCGTCGACCATCCCCTGGTGTGGTGCCGGGAGGCCGGACCCGGACGGGGTCGCGTCCTGTTCACCGCGCTGGGGCACGCCATCGAGGCGTACGCGGACCCCGCCTTCCGGTCCCATCTCGCGGGCGCCCTCGGCTGGGTGACCCACGCCGGGTGACCCGTCGGCCGCGCGGGGCGCCGCCCGACTTCAGGGTGCGCCCGCCCCCGCCCCCGCCCCCGCCCCGTTCGTCCCGCCCCGATTGCGGCCGTGCCCGGTCCGCGAGAGGTTGACCCCGGGGGAGTGCGGCACGGGGGCGGAGGCCTGGAGGAGACGACATGGGTATCGCCACCGTGAACCCGGCGACGGGTGAGACACTGCGCACGTACGAGGCGCAGGGGCCCGCCGAGGTCGAGCGGCGCATCGACGCCGCCCACGAGGCGTACCGCCAGTACCGTACGACCCCCTTCTCCGAGCGCGCCCGGCTGATGCGCGCCGCCGCGGTCCTCCTCGACGAGGACACCGAGGACATCGCCCGCACCATGACCACCGAGATGGGCAAGCCGGTCGTCGCCGCCCGTGCCGAGGTGGCCAAGTGCGCCAAGACCATGCGCTGGTACGCCGACCACGCCGAGGACCTGCTCGCCGACGAGCATCCGCCCCAGCGCGACGTCCAGGACGCGGGCGCCGACTTCGCCCGCGTCCACTACCGGCCGCTCGGTCCGATCCTCGCCGTCATGCCGTGGAACTTCCCCCTCTGGCAGGTCATCCGGTTCGCGGCGCCCGCGCTCATGGCCGGCAACACCGGGCTGCTCAAGCACGCGTCGAACGTTCCGCAGACCGCCCTCTACCTGGGCGAACTCTTCCGCCGCGGCGGATTCCCGGCGGGCTGCTTCCAGACCCTGCTGATCGGCTCCGGCGCCGTCGAGGGCGTGCTGCGCGACCCGCGGATCGCCGCCGCCACCCTCACCGGCAGCGAACCGGCCGGCCGTTCCGTCGCCTCGATCGCCGGGGACGAGGTCAAGAAGACCGTCCTGGAACTCGGCGGCAGCGACCCGTACATCGTGATGCCCTCCGCCGATCTGTCCCGGGCGGTCAAGACCGCCGTCACCGCCCGCGTCCAGAACAACGGCCAGTCCTGCATCGCCGCCAAGCGGTTCATCGTCCACCGCGACGTCTACGACACCTTCGCGGAGCGTTTCACCGCCGCCATGAACGCGCTCGCCCTCGGCGACCCCCTCGACGAGGACACCGACGTCGGCCCGCTCGCCACCGAGCAGGGCCGCGCCGACCTGGAGGTACTCGTCGACGACGCCGTGGCCGCCGGCGCGACCGTGCTGTGCGGGGGCGGCCGGCCCGAGGCGTACCCGCGCGGCTGGTACTACAAGCCGACCGTCCTCACCGGCATCACCCCCGCGATGCGCATCCACCACGAGGAGGCGTTCGGCCCGGTCGCCACGCTCTACCCGGTCGCCGACATCGAGGAGGCCGTCGCCGTCGCCAACGACTCGCCCTTCGGGCTGAGTTCGAACGTGTGGACCCGCAAGGAGGAGGACATCGCCTTCTTCGTCCGTGACCTGGAGGCGGGCGGCGTCTTCGTGAACGGCATGACCGCCTCCCACCCCGCCCTCCCCTTCGGCGGGGTGAAGCGCTCGGGGTACGGCCGTGAGCTGGCCGGACACGGCATCCGCGAGTTCTGCAACGTCACCACGGTCTGGCAGCGGGCCTGACGACGGCCCGCGCGCCCCGGCCCCGGCCCCCGCCCCTCCCGAGCCTTCGCCCGCGCCCGCGAATTCGATTGCGGCGGGCCCGGCCCGACCGTTGAGCTGTGTCCATGGACGGGACTCTCCTGACACCTCCCAAGCGTTCCGCGCGGGCGCGCGGGGCCGTGCTGGGCGCGCTGATGCTGGGCGCCTTCACCTTCAACACGGCCGAGAACCTGCCGATCGGACTCCTCGACGTCGTCGCCGGCCGGCTGGGGGTGTCCGTGCCGGCCACCGGACTCCTCGTCACCGGCTACGGCCTGACCGTGGCGGTCGCCTCCCTGCCGCTCACCCACGCGGTACGGTCCGTGCCGCGCCGCCACGTCCTCACCGGCGTGTTCGCCGCCCTGGCCGTCTCCAGCCTGGCCGCGGCGCTCCTCTCCTCGTACGGGCCGCTGCTCGCCGCCCGGCTGGTGACCGCGCTCGCCCAGGCCCTGTTCTGGGCCGTGATGGGCCCTGTCGCCGTCGGTCTGTTCCCGCCGGGCGTACGGGGCCGGGTGATCGGGGCGCTGTCGGTGGCCGGCTCGCTCGCGCTCGTCGCCGGGGTGCCCGGCGGCACCTGGCTCGGACGGCACGGCGGCTGGCCACTGCCGGTCACGGTGGCGGCGGTCCTGGGCCTCGTCTCGCTGGTGACGGTCGCGGTCCTGCTGCCCACCACGCGCCCCGAGGCGGAACCCGCCGCCCTGGGGATCAGCCCCGACCGCCGCCGGTTCGCCCTCGTGCTCACCGCCGGGGCGCTCTCCGCCACCGGCGCGTTCGCGGGATTCACGTACCTCGTGCCCTTCCTCGGGGACGTGGGCGGCTTCCGGCCGGAGACCATCGGCGTCCTCCTGGTGGCCTTCGGGCTCGCCTGCCTGGCCGGGGTGTCCCTGGCCGGCGCGCTCCTCGACCGCTCTCCGCACGGCGTCCTGACCGGCGCCGTGGCCGTCCAGGCGACGGGCCTGCTCGGCCTGTACGCGTGGGGGGCCCGGCCCGCGGCGGCGGTACTGTTCCTGGTGCTCACCGGCGGCGCGCTCGGCCCCGTCTTCATGGCCACCCAGCACGCGATGCTGCACTGCGCACCCGGCCGCACGGACCTCGCCTTCGCCGCCAACTCCGGTGCGTACAACGTCGGGATCGCGGCAGGCGCCGCCCTCGGCGGCCTGATCCTGCCGTACGCCGGGGTGCGCGCCGCGTTCCTGGCGGGCGGGCTGCTCGCGGTCGCGGCCTGCGCCGTCCTGCTGCCCGGCCGGCCCCGCCCGGCGGAGTCGTAGGGCCCGGCCCGCGAGCGAGGCCGGGCGGCGGGACGAGGCGGTGCGGGAGTGGTGCGGCCGGGACACCCTCACGCCTGCTCAGGACGGGCGGACAGGCATACTCCGGCCATGGACACCGGGGTGAGCGGGAGCGGTACGCGACCGGACGTGGACGTGGACAGGGCCGTGCCCGTACGGACCACCTCGTCGGCGCACGACGCGGGCTGGCTGCTGCGTACCGCGGTGGCGGCGGACATCGAGGCGCTCGCGGAACTGCGGGCCACGGTCATGCGCGCCGACCTGGAGCGGCTCGGACGCTACGACGAGCACCACGTACGGCAGCGGCTGCGGGACGCCTTCTCCCCGCGGCACACCTCGATCATCGAGATCGACCGCGAACTCGCGGGAAGCGTCGCGCTCCGCCCCGCCGAGGACCGGCAGTGGCTGGAGCACTTCTACCTCGCCCCGCACCGCCAGGGCCGGGGGCTCGGCTCCGCCGTGCTGCGCACGGTGCTCGAACGCACGGACGTCCAGGGCGTGACCGTGGGCCTGAACGTCCTGCGAGGCAGCGCCGCCCGCCGGCTCTACGAGCGCCACGGCTTCGTCGTGGAGGCCGAGGATCCGATCGACGTCTTCATGGTGCGCCCGCCGGGGGCGACGGCGGGAACCGGCTGAGGGCCGGCTCGCGCCCCGGACGCCCTGATGCCGGAGCGCCACCCGCCCGCGCGAGCAGGCGTCAGGAGTGGGCGCCGGTGTGCTGGTGGCCGATGCCGAGGCGGCGGGCGGTGCGGGTCATCAGCCGGGACAGGCGCGAGGGCAGGGCGTCGGGGGCGGGCACGGTGACCGGCCGTACGCGGCCGTTGTGGATCGCGGTGATCCGCCAGCCCTGGTCGGTGCGGACCACGACGACGCTCTGCCGCGACCGGCGGCGCTCGGGCAGGCGGGACCGCCAGGGCATGAGGACGGACGCGGTGCCGTGGACGATCGCGACGTCCGGGGCGAGGTACCGGATCGACTCCACCTCGCCGACCAGGACCGAATCGGTGAGGACGCCGCGGAAGAGTCGGTCGTGGTTCTCCTGGTGCCGGGCGCGGCCGACGGCACGGGTGCCGTCGTAGGAGACGTAGTCGGAGTCCTCGGTGAAGCAGGCGCCGAAGGCGCGGGCGTCGCCCGCGTTCCAGGTCCGCGTGAACTCGTCGAAGAGCCGGCGGATCAGGCGGTCATCGGTGTCGGGCCGGACGCGCATGGGAGCCTCCCGGGTAGCATTGCTTCTACCTGCGAAACTTACGATAGGCGAAAGGTTCGAATGTCGAAAGATGCTGTGGTGGGCGACATCGGGACGCAGCTGCGGCTGCTCCAGCAGAGCTTCGACGCCTTCGACGAGGCCGTCGCCACCCGTCTCGGGATCAACCGCACCGACCTGCGCTGCCTGGACGTGCTCCTCGGCGGCGGACCGCTGCCGGCCGGCGGGATCAGCGAGGCCCTCAAACTCAGCCCCGCGGCGACGACCACGGTCATCGACCGCCTCGAACGGGCCGGCTACGTCACCCGTACCCGTGACGCGGGCAACCGGCGCCGGGTGCTCGTCACCGCCACCGAAGCGGCCCGGGCGGTCGAGGCCGCCATCTTCCGGCCCGTCGGCCAGGCGGGGGCCCGGGCCCTCGACCGCTACGACGAGGGGCAGCTGGCCGTCATCCTGGACTTCCTCCGGACGGCCCGCGAGGTCCAGGAATCCCAGACGGCCCGCCTCGCGAGGGCCGAGGAGGCCCGAGGAGTGACACGGGGTCAACCCTGAGCGCCTACGGATGGCGGGGCGGGCCCGAGCGGCGAACGGTTCCGCTGGCCGGTACGCCTGACGGTCCGGCGTGCGTACGGGCCGGTTCGGCCGAACTCGCCGCGCACCTTCAGGGGCCCGCGATACCGCCGGCCCGCGCCCTCAGCCCCGGGCCCAGTCCAGCAGCCGGTCCGCCGGCCAGGTGTTGATCACCTGCTCGGCCGGCACCCCGCACTCCTCCGCCCGCGCGCAGCCCAGGATCTGCCACTCCAGCTGGCCGGGCGCGTGCGCGTCCGTGTCCACCGCGAAGCGGACCCCGGCCGCCACCGCCTCGCGGAGCAGCCGGCGCGGCGGGTCGAGGCGTTCGGGGCGGCTGTTGATCTCCACCGCCGTGCCGGATTCCGCGCACGCCGCGAACACCCGTACCGCGTCGAACTCCGACTCCGGCCGCAGCCGCCCGCCGCTCACCAGCCGGCCCGTACAGTGCCCCAGCACGTCCATCAGCGGATTGCGCACCGCCCGTTCCATCCGCCGGGTCATCGCCCGCGCGTCCATCCGCAGCTTCGAGTGCACGGACCCCACCACCAGGTCCAGCCGGTCGAGCAGTTCGGGCTCCTGGTCGAGCGAGCCGTCCTCCAGGATGTCGCACTCGATGCCGGTGAGCAGGCGGAACGGCGCCCACCCCTCGTTCAGCCGGGCCACCACGTCCAGTTGCCCGCGCAGCCGGTCGGCGGACAGTCCGCGGGCCACCTTCAGGCTCGGCGAATGGTCCGTCAGCACCATCCACTCATGGCCGAGTCCGGCCGCCGTCCGCCCCATGTCCTCGATGGTGCTGCCGCCGTCCGACCAGTCCGAGTGCACATGGCAGTCGCCGCGCAGCGCCGCCCGCAGCTCCTCGCCGCCCGACACCTCGGGCACCGGGATCTCCCGCTCCAGCCGCTCCAGATACTCCGGCACCCGCCCCGCCAGCGCCTCGCGGACCACGGCCGCCGTCTTCGGACCGATGCCCTTCACCGACTCCAGGGTTCCGGCGCGGGCCCGCCGCGCCGCCTCCTCCGGGCCGAGCGCCGTCACCGCCGCCGCGGCCGTACGGAAGGCGCGGACCCGGTACGTCGGCTCCTGCCCGCGCTCCAGCAGGAACGCGATCCGGTCCAGCGCCGCCGCCGGGTCCATCGGCACACACCGCCCTTCCCGTGACCGCCGGCCGGTCGCCCTCGCCTGCCGGCCGCCGGTTCAGTCCTCGTCCTCGATCCAGTCCTCGGCCTGGCACGCGGCACGCTCCGCCGTGCCCCGGGCCTGCGCGCCGGCGTTGTCCCCGGTCCCGCCGTCGTCGTCGCCGTTCGGGCCGTTCCGGCCCTTTCCGTTGTCCGGGCCGGCGGGCTCCAGCTCGCACCACACCGCCTTGCCCTCGCCGCGCGGCTCCACGCCCCACCGGGTCGCGATCGCGTCCATCATGAGCAGCCCGCGCCCCGACGTCGCCGCCTCGCCCGGGGTGCGCCGGCGCGGCCAGCCGCTCGACCGGTCCTGCACCGACAGGCGTACCCGCCGTACCGGCTCCGGCAGCACCTCCAGGGTCAGCACCGCCCCGCCCTCCGTGTGCAGCAGGACGTTCACCAGCAGCTCGCCCGTCAACAGCTCGGCGTCGTCGGCGAGTTCGGGCATACCCCAGTCGACGAGCGTCTGGCCCACCGCCGACCGCGCGTCGGACAGGCCCTGCGGATCGGCCTGGTGGATGTACTGGTGGATCCGCGGCGCCCGCGGCGTCCCCGGGTCCGGACTGCGCCGCAGCACCAGCAGTGCCACGTCGTCCCCGGCGCCCCACCGCTCCCACAGCTGTTCCGACAGATGGTCCGCGAGCGCCTCGGCCTCCGGCGGTCCGCTGCCGATCGCCCCCACCAGCTCGGCGAGCCCCGCCTCGAGATCGGTGCCGGGCTGCTCGACCAGCCCGTCCGTGTACAGCACCAGGATCTCGCCCGGCACCAGGTCGAGCCGCGTCTCCGGGAACTCCTCCTCGCCGAAGACCGTCGCGAGCCCCAGCGGCAGCCCGCCGCGCAGCTTCGGCCGGCCCACCCGCCCGTCCGTGTGCCGGATCAGCGGCCCCAGATGCCCCGCCCGCACCCCGCGTACCGTGCCGCCGGCCAGGTCGACCTGCGCGTACGTACAGGTCGCGAAGCGGTTGGTGTCCAGCTCCGCGAGAAAGCGGGAGGCCCGGGCCAGGACCGTGGCCGGCGGATGGCCCTCGCCCGCGTACGCCCGCAGCGCGATCCGCAGCTGCCCCATGATCGCGGCGGCGTGCGTGTCGTGCCCCTGCACGTCGCCCACGACCACCCCGACCCGCCCGCGCGGCAGCGGGATCACGTCGTACCAGTCGCCGCCGACCTGCCGTCCGCTCCACGCCGCGTGGTAGCGCACCGCGATCTCGCCGCCCTCGATCCTCGGGATCACGCGGGGCAGCATCGTCGCCTGGAGCCCGGTGGCCAGCTCCCGCTCCTCGTCGAAGAGGATCGCGCGCTGGAGCGACTGCGCCACGATCGCCGCGAGGCCGAGCAGCAGATTGCGCTCGTCGGGGTTGAAGCGGCTGCGCCGCCGGTAGAACAGCGCCATCCCGCCCAGCGAGCGGGCCTGCGCCACCAGCGGCAGATAGCAGGCGGAGCGGTACGGCATCCGGTGCAGGTACGGGGCGAGCGCCGGGAAGTCCTCCTCCACGTGCGACGGGAACTCGGACACGAACCGGGCCACGCCGCTCTGCACCGCCTCCGCCAGCGGCAGCCCCCGCTCCAGCGGGCGGGTGCGGAATTCGCCGAAGACGTCGAGGCCCTCGCCGCTCAGCGCGATGAGGTTGAGCGAACCGCTCTCCAGCAGCCCCAGCGCGAGACCGTCCGAGCCCAGTCGCCCGAGTCCGGCCGGACCGGTCAGCGCGGCCGTGACGTCGTCCACGGTCACCGCCCGCGACAGCGCGTACGTCGTGCGCTGCACGATCGTGGTCTGCACCTCCTGGCGCTTGGCCAGGTTCAGGATGAACTCCGAGTTGGTGACCTCGGTCGTCGCGTCCCGCACGATCCCCACGACCCGGTGCGCCGCCCCGTCCGCCCGGCGCAGGATCCGGGCCTGCACATGCGTCCACTGGGGTGGACCGCCGGGCGGGTCGAGGCGTATGTGGGCCGCGTACGAGGAACGGCCGCCGGAGATGGCGTCCTGGACCATACGGTCGAGCCGGGCCTGCTCGGCCGGCTCCAGGGCGCGCAGAAGCGACGCGGGCCGCCCGTCGAAACCGTCCGGAGCCACCCCGAGGACCAGCAGGCCCGCGTCGTCGACATCGATGGTGTCCGTGTCGAGATCCCAGTCGAAGCTGCCGGTGCGGTTCATGGCGAGGCGCTCGGCGGGCCCGATCTCACCGCCGCGCGCACTGTGCTCGTCATCGGTCATCCTCCTCATTGTCGAGCCGGGCCCCCGCACACGCCATGTCGGCGACAGCACCGCGTACGCCCGATTCCGCAAGGGACCCCGATACCGGGGGAGGGCTCCCTCCGGCCGGGACGCGTGCCCCGGATGCGGGACCCGGGCCCGGCCACGAGAATGGCCATTACCTGCGGAACCTTGCGGAACACCAGGAGGCGCCATGAGCGGAGACACCGACAAGATGTCCCGGGGGGTCCAGGGGGAGGTGCCCACGCCCGACAAGCTGCTGCACGCGGGGTCGGAGGGCGAGTTCACCGCCGAGGACCTCGTTCTCGCCTCGGGGCGTGACGTGAATCCGAAGAACCTGGAGTGGGCGGAACGCCGTATGCAGGAGAAGGGGGCGCGCGCCTCACTCGACGAACTCCTTCCCTGAGCCCCTGCCGCCTTCCCGCCTCCCAAGCGGCGATCGGGGCGGTGATCGGGGCGGCGATTCGGGGCGGTGATCGGGGCGGGGAGAGGACGGGAAGGCCCGTACGCCACCGGCAGGCGCACGGGCCTTCCCCCTTTATGGAACACGTTCTACCGTGGCTGGCCGCACCGCGCGGAGCGCCGAGCCACGGGAGACGCCATGCATCTCGACTACACGCCCGCCCAGCACCGCCTGCGCGCCGAACTGCGGGCCTACTTCGCGACGCTCGTCCCCGGGGACTCCGGCGGTACGGGCGATCCGGCCGGCACCGGCGACTCCGACGGCATCGGGGACACTCACGCCCGCTTCGCCGACCTCGACGCCCAGAAGCGCTTCTACCGCGAGACCGTGCGCCGCCTCGGCACCGACGGCTGGCTCGGCGTCGGCTGGCCCACCGAGTACGGCGGGCGGGGCCTGACGCCCATGGAGCAGTTCATCTTCTTCGACGAGGCCGCGCAGGCCGGCGTACCGCTGCCGCTGATGGCGCTCAACACCGTCGGACCGACGATCATGCGCTACGGCACCGACGAACAGAAGGCGTACTTCCTCCCGAGGATCCTCTCCGGCGAGATCGACTTCGCCATCGGCTACAGCGAACCCGACGCCGGCACCGACCTCGCCGCGCTCAAGACCCGCGCCGTGCGCGAGGGGGACGAGACGGACGGCCACTACGTCGTCGACGGACAGAAGATCTGGACCACCAACGGCGACACCGCCGACTGGGTCTGGCTCGCCGTCCGTACCGACCCGGACGCCCCGCCGCACAAGGGCATCACCATGCTCCTCGTCCCGACGAGCGACCCCGGTTACTCGTGCACCCTCATCAACACGCTCGCCTCCCACGACACCACCGCGAGCTACTACGAGAACATCCGCGTCCCCTGCTCCCGCCGGGTCGGCGCCGAGAACCAGGGCTGGCGGCTGATCACCAACCAGCTCAACCACGAGCGCGTCACCCTCGCCGCCCACGGCACCATGGCCATCCGCGCCCTCCACGACGTCCGGCGCTGGGCCGCCGGCACCAAACTCGCCGACGGCCGCCGCGTCCTCGACCTCGGCTGGGTCCGCCGCACCCTGGCCCGCACCCACACCCGCCTCGACGCGATGAAACTGCTCAACTGGCAGATGGTGAACGCCGTCCAGAACGGCACTCTCACCCCGCAGGACGCCTCCGCCGTCAAGGTGTACGGCTCCGAGGCGCGCCGTGACGCCTACGCCTCGCTCCTGGAGATCACCGGCGCCGCGGGCGCCCTCAAGGAGGGCTCGCACGGCGCCGTCCTCCACGGCGAACTCGAACGCGGCTACCGCTCCGCCGTCATCTTCACCTTCGGCGGCGGCAACAACGAGATCCAGCGCGAGATCATCTCCTGGATCGGCCTCGGCATGCCCCGCGTCCGCCGCTGACGCCGTGTGACAAGGCTCGGTTCGCTCGCTTGGCCGACGACGTCAGCTCGCGCCGACCATCCCGCTTTCGTGCCAACCGAAATCGGGATGGTTCGGCAGAGGAGAATTCTGTCCAAAGCCGGGACAGCCGGGACAGCCGGGACAGCCGGGCATCAGGGGGCTACCGTTTCCCTCTCGGTGATCAAGGGGGGCGAGGACGCAGACGACGTCGCTGCGAAAAGGGGAGAACGCCGGGCTGCTGACGGCGCCGGTGATGCTGGCGGTGTCGGTGCACGGCTTGGCCGCGGACGTTTCGGCGCTGTTGCTCGGAGCGGACGGCAGGGTGCGGAGCGACGACGACTTGGTCTTCTACAACCACCCGGCCCAAGATGGCGTATCCCTCGCCGGCTCGGCCATCACCGCCGACCTTGCGCGCGTGCCGGCCGACGTGGACAGACTGGTTGTCGTGGCGAGCGCTGATCCGCTACAGCCGGGCGCGGTCTTCACCCGCGCGCCGCTTCTGTCGATCACCCAGACAGGCTCGCCGGCCAGTTCGTTCACGGCGCCGGACTTCACGTCCGGGGAGACGGTCGTGGTTCTGGCGGAGCTCTACCGGCGGGACAAGGGATGGAAGATCCGCGCGGTGGGACAGGGCTACGCCTCTGGTCTGGCCGGTCTCGCGACCGACTACGGCGTCGATGTGGAATCCGAGCCTGCCGCGACCCCTGCGCCACTCCCCACTCAAGGACGCCGAGTTCCGGGTTCTGCGGGGCCTGCGGTGGACCTGTCGAAGGTCGAACGGATGGCCCCCGGGCTGCTGACCCCGGCACGCCATGCCGGCAAGGCTCTTGTGGACCGGGACGTCGTGAACCGGCGGGCAGCGGTGTACCTGATCCTGGATCACGACTGGCACATGGAAGAGCTGTACGAGTCGTTCGCTGTGCAGGCCTTCGCCGAGCGCGTGTTGGCGCTGTCGGCCACCCTCGATGACGACGGCACGGTGCCCGTGGTCTTCTCCAGCGGGCCGGAACCCTTCCTGGAGGAGATCCGGCTGGACAACTACCGTGGTCGTATCGGACAGCTGCATACCCAGGTCGACTGGGGGTCGGGGAATGTCGCCGACGCCATGCGTCGTGCCGTAGGGCACTACCAGGAATCCGGTGCCGCCGATCCCGCTTTCATCGTGACCCAGGTCGGTGACGAACCCTGGGACAAGGCCGAGGTTCGCTCCTTGCTGCAGAACACCGCATCACTTGGTGTCTTCTGGCTGTTCGTCGGGTTCGGTCGTGGCAAGCTCGCGTTCTACAAGAACCTCAACGCATCGGCCTCCGCCACCTTCGCCAACGTCGCCTTCTACGACGCGAGCAAGAATCCGGGATCGGTGCCCGAGGAGCGGTTCTACGCCGGTCTTGTCGACGCCTTTGCCACCTGGTTGCGGCGTTGAGTCAGCCGCCGCTCGCGCAGCGTCTGAACAGCCTCATTACCTCTGATCAGGCCGTATCCGATCTCCGAAGCTACTTCGGCACCGGCTTGCTCGATGAGACGGCGCCGTTCACGGGTCGTCGTTTCGAGCATCTGGCCGGCGGAGGGGACCGTCAGGCGGTCGCGAACACAGTGACCGCTGACGACCTGATTGCCGTCCAGACCCTGTCGGTCAGGATTCCCGCGCGGGTCGCTGTCGACCTTCTTGAAGGCGACCTTGGAGTCCGGATGTCCAAGCTGCTGAGCAGAGTTCGCTTCGACATCGATATGGCCGAGGCCGAGGCTGCCGACCTGGACGAAGGGTCGCCGGCCCACACCGCCTGGCGCGTTCTCCGCGACCAGTCCGGAATCGGGTGGGTGACGGCAGGCAAGCTCCTTGCCCGGAAGCGGCCGCGGCTGCTGCCCGTCTACGATCAGGTCGTTCGCTGCGTTCTTGGTCGGCCCAAGTCATTCTGGCTTGACCTGCATGGTGCGCTGCGTGCAGACAACCGTGCGTTGCACCGCGAGCTGATGGCCCTACGGCAGTCCGCCGACCTCCCCGCGACCGTCAGCGTGTTGCGGGTCTGCGACGTGGTGCTGTGGATGCATCATCGTAAGGATCATCAGCAGAGAGGCTGTAGCGGGACCTGACGCCTGTCGGTCGCACCCGGAGGGCGCGAGCCCCGTGACCTGCGCTGTAGCAAAATGCCATCTATCTCTCTGATGAGTGCCGACAGTCACCAGCTCCGCGCTTGAGACGAAGGAGTCGACGCCGACCATGACACGGCGGCGCGAGGAGTACCTGTTCGAGGGCGATTTCGGCTTGAGTGCCCTCGCCGGCGAGATGGCTGCATCCCTCGAACCACTTGACCAGTCATCACCCGGGCGGACCCCGACCTCGGCTACCGGCTGCTCCTGCGCCTGCTCGCCACACGTGCCGCCCCTCTCACCGAGGAGGCGTACGAACGCCACGTGGTGCTGTGCCGCCACTTCCGTTTCGGCGCGGAGTACGTGGCCGAGGCCGTCGAACTGCTCCTGCACCGCTGACTCGCACCCCTCCTCCGGCCTGCTCCACGAGGTAGGAGCATCCGGCGGGACTGAGGCGCCGAGCCACACGTCGTCTCCGGGCCTTCGTTGTCAGTGGCGGCTGGAAAGCTGATCGGATGAACGGAGACGAGCAGCTGCTGAACGGCCGCGTCTACGGCGCGGAACACGACGACCCCCATCCCGGTCCGGTCCCGCACCGGACCTACGCCGAGCTGGTCGGCGGCCCGCTGGACGGCCTGCTGCTGGACATCGACGGGTGGCGGACCGAGGAGGTCGACGACGGCGCCGTCCTGAGCACCGAACTCTCCCGGTGGCCCGGGGGCCGCGCCTTGTACGACCCGCGCCCCGGCGAACCCCGCACGCCCGGCCCAGGAGTGAGCTGCCGCTTCTATTACTCCGGCGACACACCCTGACCGAGCACGTGCGGATCAACGGACTCGACCAGGCGGCCCGGATCACCGAGGCCGTCGAGGCGACCGAACGGCTCGTCGCCGCCCGGCTGTGCGTCGGTGGTTCCGCCCACCCCGAACTCCCCGAGGTGTGAGGCGACCTGGAGGACCTGCGGTGGCTGCGTTCCCAGGTAGCCGGCAGAGGGGGCGTCCCGATCGATCAGGCCTCAAGGAGCCGGGTCCGGTTTCCTGGGGGGCAGACGTTCACCTGTGTCCGTCCCAGCCTCGGCCGATTGTCAGACCCCTGCGGAAGGATCGCCGCATGACGACTGCTGCGCCCACTGTCCAGCTGACCGACCGAGCCGCCTACGACACGGCGGTCGACCAGGCCCTTGCCGCGTACGCGGAGTACGAGGGAGGCGGGGACACCACCCTTGCCGACGCCTCGTACGACGCTCTCGCCCGCGGGATCGCCGCTTACGAGCGCGCGTACCCCGACCACAAGCGGGCCGACACCCCCACCGACAAGGTCGGCGGCGGCGTGGCACCCACCGGGGACGTCGCGCACACCGTGCCCATGCTTTCCCTGGACAACGTCTTCGACGCGACCGGCCTGGAGAAATGGGACGAGTCCCTGGCTCGCCGGATCGGCGGACCGGTCACCGGTGGATACGCGGTGGAACCGAAGCTGGACGGGGCGGCGATCGCGGCCCGCTACCGCGACGGCCGGCTGGTGCAGCTCATAGGCCGCGGTGACGGCGCGCGCGGCGAGGATCTCTCCCACGCGATCGGCACGATCGTCGGCCTCCCCGCACGGCTGCCGGACGGCGTGACCGTCGAGGTCCGTGGTGAGGTCCTGCTGACGCGGGCCCAGTTCGACAAGGCCAACGAGATCCGCCTCGCGCACAAGGCGAAGATGTTCTCCAACCCCCGCAACGGCACCGCGGGCACCCTGCGCGCGAAGGACCGCCCGTACGTGATCGAGACGACGTTCTTCGCCTACGGCGCGGTGGGACTGGACGGCGTCGACTTCCTGAGCGGGGAGAGCCACGAGGCGGTGATGGCCCAGGTCGCCGCCCTGGGAGTGCAGACCACCGGCAGCAGCGGAGTCGGCCTGCGGGTGTACTCCACGCCGGCGGAGGTCCAGGCCCGGGTCGAGGAGATCCAGGAGCTGCGGCCCGAGCTGCCGTTCGGGATCGACGGCGTGGTGATCAAGGCCAACGACTTCGCCGAGCAGGAGGCCGCCGGCTTCGCCACGCGCCACCCTCACTGGGCGATCGCCTACAAGCTGGCGGCCGTCGAAGCCCAGACCCGGCTGGTCTCGGTGGAGTGGAACGTGGGCCGCACGGGGATCATCGCGCCGCGCGCCGTACTGGAGCCGGTGGAGGTCGACGGCAGCGTCGTCACCTACGCCACGCTCCACAACCCGGCCTTCATCCGGGACAGCGGCCTGAAGATCGGCGACACCGTCAAGGTCTGGAAGGCCGGCGACATCATCCCCCGGATCGAGTCCCCCGTCACCGCGCTGCGCACGGGGGCCGAGACCGACATCGTCCTGCCCGAGGTCTGCCCGCAGTGCGGCGGCGACATCGACAAGTCGGGTGAGCGCTGGGAGTGCGCGGGCGGTGTGACCGGTTCCTGCGGCCTGCTGCCGTCCCTGAAGTACGCCGTCGGCCGCGACCAGCTCGACATCGAGGGACTGGGCGTCACCTACTTGGAGGCGCTCGTCGAGGCCGGTTTCATCGACGACCTGGGCGATCTGTTCTTCCTCACCCGCGAGCAGCTGGCGCAGGCGACCGGGAGCGAGAAGCGCGCCGACTCGCTGCTGGCCCAGCTCGACAAGGCCAGGCAGCAGCCCCTGAACCGGGTGTTCTGCGCGCTGGGCATCGTACGGACCGGCCGCACCCTCTCCCGTGAGATCGCCCGCCACTTCGGCACGATGGACGAGATCCGCGCCGCCACCCCGGAGGCACTCGCCGAGGTCAACAAGCTCCCGGGCGCGAACGCGCCGAAAATCGCCGCGCACATCGCCGTCATGGGTCCGGTCATCGACAAGCTCGTCGAGGCCGGAGTGAACATGGACGAACCCACCGCCGGCAACAGCGCCGCGGGCGGCAAGCCGCTGGAGGGCAAGGTCGTCGTGGTCACGGGCGGGATGCACGGCCCGCTGGCCGGACGCAACCGCAACCAGATGAACGAGCTGATCGAGAGCGCGGGCGGCAAGAGCTCCGGCAGCATCTCGAAGAAGACCGGCATCCTCGTGGCCGGCGAGGGGGCCGGCTCCAAGCTGGCCAAGGCCGAGGAACTCGGCACCGAGATCCTCAGCGAGCAGGAGTTCGCCGATCTGCTCGGCGCTCACCTCTCCTGACCCACGCCCCGGCCCTGTCTCCGCCCCCGCCGGAGGCGGTCGGGGCGCTCGCCCAGGTGTCGGCGACGCGGGTGTGGATGTCGACACCGTTCGTCAGGTTCCTGATCATCGGTCAAGCGGTGCTCCGAATCCCGGTGGCGACACCCCCCCAGGCCATCGACTTCGACAGGGGCACAGCCGGGTGAGTGCGCTTTCCCCGCCGGGCCTGCGGATTGCAGATTCCCTGCAGGTTCGCTGCAGGCCTTCTTCCCAGGATGGTGTCCGCCGCGGAGCTCGCGGTTCGGCCGGACGGCGAACCGGCGCGGCCGATGCGATCCATGCCCGGGGACGGTCCCGGGCCGACGGAAGGAAAGTCCTGATGCGAGCACTTCTCACCCACACCCGCACCCGCGTTCCTCGGCGCGCCGCCGTGCTGGTGGCGAGCGTCGTCCTGGCCGGCACCGCCGCCGCCGTCGGGCAGGCCTCCGCGGACACGTCCGCCGCTCCCCGGGCAGGTGACTTCGCCGCGCAGGCCCGGGCCGCCGGTCTCTCCGCGGCCCAGGCGCGCGTACTGCAGGACAGTGTGGACGCGCAGCTCGCCCTTGAGGGCGGTACCCAGACCGCCGCCAACGAGATCACCCTGCCGGGCGGTGTCGACCTGCTGGTCCCGCTGCCCGGCGAGTCCAAGGCCCGTGACCTGGACGCACCGGCCACGCGGAACACGGGCACTCTGGCCCCGCCCGCCGACTGCGGCAGCTACACCTTCTGCGCGTACAGCGGCGAGGGCTTCACCGGCGTCGTCAAGCGGCAGATGAGGTGCAGCGACACGCCCCTGTCCATCGGCTGGTCCGGCAACGGCTCGTGGAGCAACAACCAGTCCTCCGGGACTCGGGCCCGTATGTACGGCAGCGGCGGCAACCTCATCTACACCACACCCGGCGCCTACTCGGAGGACCGCAGCGGCTCCTGGACGCCCGTGTTCAAGGTCGACGCCTGCTGACGCGCTCTCCCGTGCGGGACTCGCGGTTCCTCCCGGCCTGTGCCCGCCCGAGGCCGCGGGTCGGGAGGGGTCGGGAGGGAAGGGGTACGGACGTCAGTCCTTGCGTCGCAGCGATGCCCTCCGCTCGGTCTCCGCTGCCACGCGGAACGCGGACCAGGCGTGGGTGTCCACGTCGAGAGCGTCGAACAGGTAGGCGCTGACCGCGTCGGCCACGAGGGTGACGCGGGCGGGGTCGGTGTCGGTGGTCTCGGCCACGGCTTCCCCGGCGATGCCACCGAGGGTGTGCTCGCCGTCCGGTACGGCCATCAACCGCTTCGGCGCGGGGCTGAGGTGGTAGGCGTCGAGGAACCAGTCCGGGCCTCGGGTGGACATCGTCGATCGGTCCTTCTCGCCGGCGATGACGAGCGCGGGAGTACGCATGGTGCGGTAGTCCGGCCTCATGAAGGGCAGGTGCTCGCTCGCGAACGGAGTCAGGGAGTCCCCTGTTCCGGTCGCGGCGATCAGGACGCCGGCCTTGATGTCCTCGCGGGAGAAGTCCTCCCCGGGGTCGCCGGCGTCGTCGAGGACGCGGGCACCGAGGAGCGCGCCCACGGTCTGGGCCCCCCAGGAGTGCCCCACCAGCCCGACGCGTGACGGGTCGACTCGGGCGGTGAGCCCGGCCTGCTCCATGACGTGGCCGAGGTGGTCGAGCACACCATGGAGGTCGGCGATGCGAACCCGCCAGATGGTGCCGAAGCGCGGGTCGTCGAACCCGATGCCGAACCGGCGGGAGTCGAGATGCGTGGGCTGGACGACGACGAAGCCCGCGGCGGCCCAGCGGTCGGCCAGCGGCTCATAGCCGTCCATCGACCACGCGTTGCCGTGGGAGAACACGATGACGGGCAGGCCGGCGCCCTGGACGGGGGCAGTCACCTTCACCTGCAGTTCGACGTCTCGACCGTCGGTGGGAACGGTGATCGGCTTGATCGCGATCGTCTGGGGCTGTGCGAGAACAGGCATGTGCGCTGGATTCCTCACGGAGGGGCGCGTACCGCATACTTGGCGGAACGATGTTCCGGGACTTTAGCGGAACGGTGTTCCGCGAATCAAGGAGAAGTCATGTCGCGAGAAGGAGGCGTCCGGGAGGCAGCGGCCCAGCGCACCCATCAGGCGCTCTTGACGGCAGCGGCCCAAGTGTTCGCCGAGCAGGGCGTGAACGCGCCCATTCGTGCCATCGCCGGCCGCGCCGAGGTGGGCCTGGGGACCGTGTACCGGCACTTTCCCCATCGAGCCGAGCTGGTCATCGCCGTCTACCGGCACCAGATCGACGAGTGCGCCGCCCTCGCGACCGAGCTGGCCGACTCGCCCGACCCGAGGGGCGCCTTGTCCCGGTGGACCGACGCGTTCGTCGAGTTCCTGGTCACCAAGCACGGGCTCGGGGCGGCCCTGCAGTCAGAGGAGGCTGGTCTCCACACCCTGCACTCCCTGATGCTCGACAAGCTCGTACCGGCGTGCGGGCTGCTCATCGACGCCGCCGTGGCTCGCGGACGGCTGGACCCCGGCGTGAACGCGTACGTGCTGATGCGGGCGATCGGCAACCTCTGCGTCCTGGGCCCCGGCTACGAGCGGGAAGACGCCCGCGCCATGGTGGACCGGCTGCTCGCCGGCTGCTGGCTGGAGGCATGACCACGCGCGTTGCCGGCAGCGAGCCGACGCCCCCATGACACGCGGCGGACACGGCCCGGAGAAGGGCGTCGGCGATCGGGCGTTCACCCAGCCTCGGTCGGCGCCCCCGTTCCGTTCCGCTGCGCGGCACGAGCCGGCAGGGCCGTCGAGACGAAGGCCAGGAGCACGGCTGTCGCGATGACGGCGAGACCCGGCACGAGGGGGGCGTACGGTGTCGGGGCGCCGGTCATGCCCAGGCTGAACGCGGTCAGGGTCGCGCCCGCCACCGCCGCTCCCAGCACGACCGCGAGCAGCGTGATGGTGAGTGTCTCCCAGCGGAGCATCGCGCGCAGTTGACGGCGGGTCGTGCCGATCATGCGCAGCAGGGCGAACTCGCGGCGCCGGGCGGACGTCGCCATCACGAGGGTGTTGACCACGGCGATCGCGGTGAACGCGATCACGAGCCCCATCGCGATGTACTTGACCTGGGCCTGCGCGCCCTCCTGAGTGCGCCGCGCCGCTGCCACGGCGGTCCGGTCCAGGACGCGGACCGTGGGGAAGTCACGGAGCGCGGCGGTGAGCGCCGACCGGTTCGGCGCGCCGGCCACCAGGACCGACGAGGACAGCGGCCGGTCGACATGCGCCGCCACCATCCGGTGGGGGAGCAGCAGATCGCCGAAGCCGAGGCCGCGTGCGTAGACCGCGGTCACCGTGAGGTCCTTCTCGACTCCGTCGCCGAGCGTGACGGTGACACGGTCGCCGACCCGCGCGTGCCGGGTACGGGCCGCCAGGTCGCTGAGCGCCACCGTTCCGTCGTCCATCGCGGCGAGCGTGCCCGCGGTGACCTCCGGGTCGAGGGTCCGGGGAAGGCCCGGTGAACTCACGCCCTGGGCCGCGAACTTGTCCTGACCGACGCGCACCGTGGTGGGGACGACCTCCGTCACCGTCGTCCCCGGCACCCGCTCGCGCACGGCCCGCGCGGCCGCGGCCGGGACACCGGGGCCCGAGGCGGCGAGGACGTAGGAGGCGCGCGTACCGGACGCGGCCTGCTCGCCCGCCGCGTGACTCGACGTCGTCTGCGTGAACAAGATCGTCGAAGCCATCGCCACGGCCAGGCTCAACGGGGTGACCACGGCCGCGACGCGCCGGGCGTCGGCCCGGGTGTTCTGCGCGGCCAGGAACCCGGAGGCCGGGGAGAGCCGCCGGGCGATCCCGCCCGTCACCCAGGTGGCGACCCGGGCGAGCGACGGGCCGAGCAGCGCGATCGCCGCGGCCGCGACGATCACCGACAGGAAGGTCACCGGAGTGGCCGCCGCGTCGGTCTCCAGCCCGGACAGGACCACGACCAGGACGACGTACCCGACGGCGGCCAGGACACCCGCGACGACCCGGCCGGCCGGCGTACGCCCCGAGCCGAGCGCCGCCGCGGCGAGCCCCTCCGTAGGCCGCATCCGGGCCGGCCCGCGGGCGGACACCCGCGCCGCACCCCACGCGGCGAGCAGCGTCGCGAGCACCGCGGCCAGGGGCGGGAACGCGCTCACGGTGAGCTCCAAGGTGTCCGGCAGCGCTCCCACGGCCACGAACCTCCCGTGCATCCAGCGGGCCAGGAACAGCCCCGCGACCGCCCCGGGCGGCCCGGCCAGCAGCCCCACGACCAGCGCCTCACGCCCCACCACGCGCCGCAGCTGGCGCGGTGTCGCGCCGACGGCCCGCAGCAGGGCCAGTTCCCGGGCCCGCTGCTGGATCGACAGCGCGAAGGTCCCGGCCACCACCAGCAGGGCGACGAGCAGCGACGTACCGCCCATGGCACCGCCCAGACTGATCAGGCTCACCCGTGCCTTGTCGGCGTCGATGAACTCGACGGGCCCGCGCTCGTCCCCCGACCGCACCTTCAGCGAGGGCGTGTCGGACACCGCGAGGAGGGCCCCGGCGCGGACCTCGCTCACCGTGGCGCCGGGAGCCGTCAGCAGGCCGAGCGCGGAGACCTGCCCCGGGCGTCCGGCCAGGCGTCGCGCCTGCTCCGTGCTGAAGAACAGCGTCGACTGGCGGGCCAGGGCGGCGCGTCCCGGCGGTGCGGCGATGCCGACGACCTCGTACACGGAGGGCGCCCCGGTCGACTGCACGGTCACCTTCGCGCCGGTGCGCAGCCCGCTGCCGGCGTCGGCCACGACCTCGTCCGCCTCTTTCGGCGCCCGGCCGTCGCGCAGCGCGAACGGCGTGAGCCGCGCCGACTCCCAGGCATGGCCCCACGACGCCCCCTTGGCGAGCGGACCCTTGTCCGTCATCACATGGGCCGGGAAGGTGAGTTCGGGGACCACCGCACGAACGCCGGGCACGGCCGCGAGCCGCTTGACCAGGGCGGGGTCCGCCTTCGCCCAGGCCCGCTCGGTCAGCGGCTTGGACTTCTCCTTGGTCTTGCCCTTCTTCTCCTTCGTCCAGTGCAGCTCCTGATCGGCCGTGACCAGTACGGGAGTTCCCGCGTACCGCTCCGTGGGAATCGTCCCGCGCAGCCCGGTCTCCAACAGCGCCCCGCACGCGGTGACGAGAGCGGCGGCGAACAGCAGGGCCACGAAAGCGCCGGCGAAAGCCCCCTTGCGGGCCCGCAGCGTACTCAGCGCGAGAGTCAGCATCACGCCCACGCTCCCAGGCGGCTCATACGGTCGGCGACCCGCTCCGCGGTGGGCGCGGCCATCCGGTCGACGATCCGCCCGTCCGCCAGGAACAGCACCGTGTCCGCGAACGAGGCGGCCATCGGGTCGTGCGTGACCATCACCACGGTCTGGCCCAGGTCGTCCACGGTCCGCCGCAGCAGCGCGAGCACCTCCTTGGCGGTCATGGTGTCCAGCGCGCCGGTCGGCTCGTCGCCGAAGACGACCTCGGGCCGGGTGACCAGCGCGCGGGCGAGCGCCACCCGCTGCTGCTGGCCGCCGGAGAGTTCGGCGGGCCGGCGCCCGCCCCGACCGGTGAGCCCCACCTGGTCGGTGATCCGTGCCAGCCAGTCCGAGTCGGCCCGGCGCCCCGCGAGGCGCAGCGGGAGGGTGATGTTCTGCTCGACCGTCAGCGACGGCATCAGGTTGTAGGCCTGGAAGACGAAGCCGACGCGGTCCCTGCGCATCCGGGTCAGGGCGGTCTCGTCGAGGGCCGTGAGTTCCTGGTCGCCAAGCCAGACGGTGCCGCCGCTGGGCCGGTCCAGGCCGGCGGCGCACTGCAGGAACGTCGACTTGCCGGAGCCGGAGGGCCCCATCACGGCGGTGAAGCTCCCCCGGGGGATGGCGAGATCGACGCCGCGCAGCGCGTGCACCGCACTCGCGCCGCGTCCGTACACCTTGCTCACGGCGTCGAGCCGGACCGCGGGGGCGGGCTCGCCGGAGCGGAAGCCGGGGGAAAGGGCTGAGGATGCGGGCGCCGTCGTGCGGCCCGCCGAAGAGAAGATCCAGGGCATGCGTCCAGCCTGTTGTGCCGCTGATCACTGCGCTAGGGTCAGAAAGGGCGGCCGCTGACACCATGCTGCCAACGGGCAAGCCAGAAGGACGCGCCCCGGGGGGAAGAACGGAATCATGAGCCTGACATCGGTCGGGGTGTCCGACGAGCACCTGCGGCTCTACCGCTACTTCCTGCGCCATCCCGAGCGCGGGGCCGAGTCCGCCGGAGGCGCCCTCGGCTGGGACCGCGACACCGTCGACGAGGGGCTGGAAGCGTTACAGGAGCGGAGCCTGATCAGGCTCTCCGAGCGGCACACCGTCCTGGTCTCCGACCCGGCGGTCGCCGTGGAGTGGCTGGTGGAACAGCGCCTGGGGGAACTCAAGTCCGCCACCGACGAAGTGCTCGCCACCCGGGCCGTGATCGCCACCCTCATCGACGACCACAAGCAGGGCGAGGCCCGATCCCCGAGCGAGGACATTGAACGGGTCGACGGGCCCGAGGCGATCCGCGAACGCCTCACCGATCTGGCCTTCTTCACCTTCCGCGAGCACATGTCGCTGCTCCCGTCACCGTGGCACCCCCACAGCATCGACGAGGCCCGCACCTCGGACCTGAGGATGCTCCGCCGCGGCATCCGCTGGCGCACCGTCGTCACGCGGCAGGCGCTCGCCGACCCCGCGACCCTGGCGTATCTGCGCGAACTGGAGGCGCTGGGCGGAGAGGTGCGCCGCACCGAGCAGGCCATCCGGAGGCTCGCGATCTGGGACCGGGGCGTCGCCATGGTCCCCGTCGACCCCGCCGACCACTACGAGTCGACGCTCGTCGTCCGCCAGCCGGGGGTGGTGGCCAACACCGTGGCCTGGTTCGAGCAGGTCTGGGACACCGGCCGGCAGCTTCCCGCCGAGGACGACCTCGCCGCGCGGACACCGGCCCTGTCCGCCCTGGAGCACCGCGTCCTGGACGCGCTCACCCGCGCCGACAAGGACGAGGCGGCGGCCCGCGAACTGGGCGTGTCCCTGCGGACGTTCCGCCGCTACGTGGCCGACATCATGCTGCGGCTCGGCGCGGCCAACCGCTTCCAGGCGGGGCTCCTCGCCAAGGAACGGGGCTGGATCTGACCCTCCGGCGTGGAGCAGCGACTGACGCCGTATGTCTTGGGCCTTTGGGATCGTCCGGTGGGAGATCTCTGGCCGGCGGGCTTCAGCCCGGCTCAGACCTGGGGATACGGCGGTGCCCCTCAGGGGCGTCGTCGCGCGAAAACCCGTTGCTCCCGGTCCGCCCGCTTGGTGGGATGCAGGGGTTTCGGCGGCGGGAGGGGACGGGTTGGCGGTGTTCGGGTGTGCGGGCTGTGGCGCGGTGCTGACGGCGGCGGTGTCGGAGGTGGCCTTGCCGGTCCATTGGACCGACGCGCACTGGGAGACCCTGCACCCACCCCTGCTGGAGGCCGGCTGTTACGCCGTCGATCCCGAGCCGTACGGTCCGCCGTGGCGGCAGGAGGACGAGGTCGGGGCGTCCGAGGCGGCGGAGCGGGGGTGGTTCGCGCCGTTCGGCGCGCTGTCGTACGGGCCGACGGGGACGGTTCTCCTCGCGCCCGGCGACCTGCGCGGCACCCGGCTGATCCTTGAGCGGGCCGCAGGGTACTGCATGGGGATCGACGGGCGGGACGGGCCGAACCTCGCCTGCGTGGGCTGCGACCTGCCGGTCGCGACGAGGATGGACGACTGCGGGTGCTGGCAGGTCGTCCTGCTCGACCCCGAGGCGGTGGTGCGGCTGCCCGCCCCACCGGAGCTTCCGGTCATGGACTGGACGGAACTGCTGGCCACCGACGCGCTGTGGCACCGGCTGAGCGCGTTCCGGGACATCCCCGCAGGTGCGGCGCTCGCCCAGGTGGTGGTCGCCGCCGGGGGCGAGCCGGTCGAGGCGGCGCCCGGGCCGGTCGCCGAACTCCTCGGCCGGACGCTCGGCGCGCTGATGCCCGCCGGGGAAGGCGCGAAGCGGCTGGACCTGGCGGGGCCGGGATTCGGTGAGCGTGCCGCCGACCTGGTGCTGGTGCCGGTCCACCCACAGACCGGTGAGGTGTGGCAGCCGCGCGGCGGCGCGGTGCCCGTACCGACGGATGCCGCGCTCTGGTCCGAACTCGCCTTCCCGCCGCACCGGACCCGGCTGCCGGCGGTCGGCGGGCTGCCGGCAGGGGCGGAGCGGGACGATCCACTGCCACCGCACCCGGCGTACCCGATCGGACCGTCCCACGCCGCGTTCCGGCACACGCTCGCGCGGATGCCCGCCGTCAGGGAGCCGTGGCTGCGGGCGATCTACGACCGAGGATGGTGACGGTCCGACCTGAGCCGGATCGGCAGGTCTCTGAGATCGCGAGGAAGTACGCCATCAGCACCGGCGAGAAGGAGGCGTGAACCCTTAGGTCGCCTCCCTGCGAAGGCACTCGGCTACCACGACGGGACAGCCGCTCGCCTGGTCACCGGAGCCGGAGGAACCTGGAGTCGATATGCACCGGGCCATCCCACGCGCTGACAGGACCGAGGCGGCTGCTCTGATGGGCCAAGACCCTGCGAGGGGCCCATTGTCAGTACCGGGTGGCAGGGTCTGCCTCCATGAACAAGCAGCAGTTCTGGCAGCTCATTGAGGCAGCCCGCCATCAGGCGTCCAACCCGAACGACGGCGAGGCGGTCGCTCGCGAGGCGACCTTGCTGCTGGCCTCCCGACCGGTCGAGGAGATCGTCGCAGCTGAGCGGGTTCTGTGGGACCTGATGGTTGACTCCTACTCCAATCCTCTGTGGGCCGCTGCTTACATCGCCCATGGTGGGTGCTCTGACGACGGATTCGACTACTTTCGCGGCTGGCTGATCGCTCAGGGCCGTGAAGTCTTCGAACGCGTAGTCGCTGACCCCGATGCCCTGGCAGAGCTGCCCATCGTTCAAGCCTCCGCAGCCGACGGCGTCGACCTGGAGGGTGAGGACATGCTGGGCATCGCCTGGAACGCACACATCTCGGCGACCGGTGATCAGCTCCCCGCGAGCCTGCCTACCGTCCCCCACCGGGAGCTGGACCCCACCTGGAACTTCGATTTCGATGACCACGAGGAAATGACTCGCAGGCTGCCCCGCTTGGCAGCTCTCTATCCGGAGTAGGCGGAAGCTCCACGCCTCTCCGCCCAGGGCGTGTGAGCGCTCATCTCTGCGCTCCTGTCTTCTCGGGATGGATAGTGGACAAGTCGCTATCGGGGCCGTCGCCTCGAACGTCGATGTCGACGAGCGGATCACGGCGCAGGTGGTCAGGGCCGAGACACGATCCGGGCAGGTCGCACTCCCGCTGAAGGCTCTGCGGGGTCGTCGCCTTGTTGCTGGCGTTGAACTACCGTGACTCGCCTGACGGATCCACGGTTTCCTGGCGAACGACGTGGGGAGCAATCGGCTCCTGACGCAGGGGGTGATCGGGGTCACCTTTGACGCTCTGGCTGCCTGGTTCTTCGCGACGGCCGTCGTCCCTGCGGCCCGTCTCAGTCGTCCAGCGCCTGGTAGAGCGTGGTCCAGAAGTCGTTGATGGCCCGGGCCGAATCCGGCGTGGACATGCCGGTCTGGGTGAGCAGGATGCCGACGAGTCCGTGGACCGGGTCGGCGTACGTGGTGGTGCCCGCTCCGCCGTCCCAGCCGAACTGGCCGACGGGCGCGAAGTCGCCGCGATAGGTGCGTACCGCCATCCCGAAGCCCCAGCCGCCGTGCTGCCCCTGACCGTGCGACAGGTGGACGGCGTTGCGTGCCCAGGTCTCCCGGGCGGCCAGCTGCTCGGCCGTGAGGCGGTTGGTGGTCATCAGCTCGACGGCGGGCCGGGACAGGACGCGCCGGGTGCCGTGCCGGCCGTGGTTCAGCAGCATGCGGAAGTAGGCGTGGTAGTCGTCGGCCGTCGAGTCCAGTCCGCCACCGCCCGACGCGAACGCCGGAGGGCTGCTGTGGTGTCCGCCTTCGGCCTCGTCCGCCACGACGAACTCTCCGGTCCCCGGGTCGGGGGCGTACAGCGGCGGCAGCCGGTCGATCTTGTCGGCGGGGACGTGGAATCCGGTGTCCTTCATGCCCAGCGGCTCGAAGACGCGCTCACGCAGGAACGTCTCGAAGGACTGGCCGGAGACCCGGGCGACGAGCACGCCGAGCAGGTCGTCGCTGACGTTGTAGAGCCAGCGTTCGCCCGGCTGGTACAGCAGCGGGAGCCCGCTCAGACGGCGCATCCACTCGTCCGGGTCCGGTGCCGGCAGCAGCCATCCGCCCTCGTACACCCCCTGCTCGAAGAGCGCGCTCATCATCGGGGAGCCCGGGTCCGTCATGTCGAGCCCGAGCCCGCAGGTGGAGGTGAGCAGGTCGCGTACGGTGATCGGCCGCCGCGCCGGTACGGTCTCGTCCAGCGGGCCGCCGGCCCGCTTCAGGACCCGCCGGCCGGCCAGTTCGGGCAGCCACGGATCCACCGGGTCGTCCAGCCGCAGCCGGCACTCGTCGATCAGGACCATCGACGCCGCCACCGCGACCGGCTTGGTCGTCGAGGCCATCCGGAAGATGGTGTCCCGGCGCATCGGCGGGCCGCCGTCGTGACGCATCGTCCCGATCACCTCGACGTGAGTCTCCTTGCCGCGGCCGACCAGGGCGACGAGCCCGGGTATCTTCCCCGACGCGACGTGCCGTTCCAGTACGTCGCGTAATCTGCGCAGCCCGGTCTTGGTGAAGCCGTTCGTGCTCGTGCCCATCGTCGATCTCCTTGGGGTGTCCGGTCGTCGAGTCCGACGCGTCGCGTCCTGTCGCGCAGCGTCGTGCGTGCCGTGCTCGTGCTGTGCCTGCGCCCGTGTCCGCGCCCGTGTCCGCGCCCGTCCCGGCGTCAGACCGCGGTGCTGTCACCGGCGGCGCGCTCGAGGTCGTCGATCAGCTGCTTGCGCGCACGGGCGGGGACGTAGCCGTCCTCCGAGTAGTTCGCGGCGAAGGCCTCGACGAACTCCTCGGGGTCCTCCCCGACGATCTCGCGGATCGGCGTACCGTCCGCGGCGGCCTGCTCGAACAGGTCGACCAGGTCCTCGAACATCGACGCGGTGCTCTCGGCGTCGGTCGGTACGAAGTGCATCAGGTACCGCTCGATCGCCTCGACCGCGCCGCGGTAGCCACCGGGCAGCTCCTTGGTCCGGGCCTTGTACGCGCGCCAGCGCTTCTTGGGGCCGATCACCTTCGCGAGGATGCCGTTCTTCTCGTCCTCGGGCATGGCTATTGTCCCCCTTCGCGGAGCTTTTCCAGTCGTTCTGCGAGGAAGCTCCAGGTCCTCCAGAACTCTTCGAGGTACTCCTGCCCCTGACCGTTGAGGGAGTGCACCTTGCGCGGCGGTCCCTTCTCGGAGGGGACCTTCTCCACGTCGACGAGGCCGCGCTTCTCCAGTCGTGTGAGCAGCGCGTAGACCGTTCCCTCGGCGATGTCGGAGAACCCCTGCTCCCGCAGGCGTGCGGTGATCTCGTAGCCATAGGCGGGCCGGCCGGCCAGCGACGCCAGGATGACGCCCTCCAGCGTGCCCTTGAGCATCTCCGTCAGCAGCTTGGCCATGGCGCACCTCCTCCTCGCGCTAGTAAGCGCTGTTGAGTACCGGTACACCGTAACGCTGACTACCGGTACTCAGCAAGACTGAGGAGTGGATTGGCCTGCCGGCCGGCGAGGGCTCGGAGCCCGGTGCCGTCGGCACGTCAAGAACGTGTGAAGACACCGGCGTCGGGCGCCAAGGATCCGCTAGCGACAGCCGAATCCGGGGGAGTCGGGGGAAACCCTGAGCGGACCGACGAGCAAGGAGACCCCCGATGTCCACGCTGCCCGCCCCGACCGCCCCGACCGCCGAGAACGGCGCCGGGCCCACGACGGCGGAGCCCCCGGATCCCGACGCGCGCCACCGGCTGACCGCCGTCACCGGGCTCGCCGCCCTCTCGCTCGACGCCATGGCCTCCGTGGCGTACGGGCCCGAGGCCATCGTCCTCGTCCTCGCGGCGGCCGGCGCCCACGGGCTCGGCTTCACCCTGCCGGTCACCCTCGCCATCGCCGGCCTGCTGGCCGTGCTCGTCGCCTCGTACCGGCAGGTCGTCGCGGCCTTCCCGGACGGCGGCGGCTCGTACGCGGTCGCCCGGACGTACCTGGGCCGCCGCACCAGCCTGGTCGCGGCGGCTTCCCTGGTCCTCGACTACGTCCTCAACGTGGCCGTCGCCGTGACCGCCGGCGTCGCCGCGCTCACCTCCGCCTTCCCCGGCCTGTACGGCGACCGGCTGTGGATCTGCCTGGGCGTGCTCGCCCTGATCACCGCGATCAACCTGCGCGGCATCGTCGACTCGGCCCGCGCCTTCATCGTCCCGACCGCCGTCTTCGTCGGCGCGATCCTCGTCATGATCACCGTCGGGCTCTTCCGCGACGCGCCGGTCTCCACCGCGGCCTCCGCCGGGCACGCCTCCGTCCTCGCCGACAACGCCACCAGCGTCGGCGCCCTGCTCCTGCTGAAGGCATTCGCCTCCGGCTGCTCGGCCCTGACCGGCGTCGAGGCCATCGCCAACGCCGTCCCGTCCTTCCGTGCCCCCGCCGCCCGCCGCGCCCAGCGCGCGGAGGTCGCCCTCGGCGCGCTCCTCGGCGTCATGCTGATCGGCCTGTCCGTCCTGATCTCCCGCTTCGGCCTCCAGCCGGTCGAAGGCGTCACCGTCCTCGCCCAGCTCGCCGACGCGTCCTTCGGCCACAACGCGGTCTTCTACGTCGTCCAGTTCGCCACCATGGTGCTGCTCGCGCTGTCCGCCAACACCTCCTTCGGCGGACTGCCCGTCCTGCTGAAACTGCTCGCCCGCGACGACTACGTCCCGCACGTCTTCGGTCTCAAGGCCGACCGGCAGGTGCACCGGCACGGCGTCGTCTGGCTCGCCGTCGTCTCCGCCGGCCTGCTGGTCTTCTCCGGCGGCGACACCAACACCCTCGTCCCGCTCTTCGCCATCGGCGTCTTCGTCGGCTTCACGCTCGCCCAGACCGGCATGGTCCTGCACGGGCGGGCCGCCCGGCAGTGGGGCAAGGCCCTGCTCAACGGCGTGGGCGCGCTGCTCACCGGGGTCGCGGCGGTCGTCGTCACCGCCACCAAGTTCCACGACGGCGCCTGGCTGATCGTGATCGCGCTGCCGCTGCTCGTCGCGCTCTTCGAGCTCGTCCACCGCGCGTACGGGCGGATCGCCGACCGTCTCGGCGTCGGCCGGATCCCCGAGCCACCGCACCGGGCCCGCTCCCTCGTCCTGGTCCCCGTCTCCTCCCTGACCCTGGTCACCAGCAAGGCCCTGACGGCCGCCGTGTCCCTCGGCGACGAAGTCCGCGCCGTGACCGTCTGCCACCCCGACCCCGAGGACCGGGCGCATGCCGACGCCCTCGCCCGCGACTGGGCCCTGTGGAACCCGGGCGTCGCCCTCGTACGACTGCCCTCCGAGCGCCGCTCCCTCGGCAGACCGATCACCGCCTACGTACGTCACCTGGCCAAGGCGTACCCGGACACCCAGATCACCGTCCTCATCCCGGAGGCCGAGCCCGAGCGGCTGTGGCAGCGGCTGCTGCAGAACCAGCGTGGCGCGGTCGTCGCGCACGCCGTCCGCGGGGACACCGATGCCGTCGTGTGCCGGCTCCGCTTCCGCTGCTGACGGGCGGACCACCGTCCCGACCGCCCGCCCCGCCCGCCCCATCGGCCCCGCCCGGATCCGCCAAGGACGCCTCCGCCCGGTGCTCACCCCGCGCCGCACCGGGCGGAGGCTTGGCGACGAGTCCCCGGCCCGGACGGACAGACGGACGGCGCCGGCCTGCCGGGTCAGTCGAGCCCGGAGACCGTGAACACCGACCGGGCCGTGTCCCGTTCGATCCGCCGGGCGAGCCGGTCGAGATCACCGATTCCCTTCAGCAGGGTGCCGTTGCCGGCACAGGCGCGGGCGTCGGTCTCCAGGAGCAGCCAGAGGCGCGGATTGGCCAGGAGGACGCGCAGTTCGATCCGCGCGTGCCCGCCGTCCGTGTCACGGAGGTCGAGGCCCCGCTCGATGCCGTCGGACCAGCGGAGGGCGGCGAGCCGGTCGGTCCGTACGGTCCGGCGGACGCAGACGCCCCGCACGCTGACCCGGCCCGGTGCGGCGACGACCCGCGCGGGCAGGAGGACCACGAAGAGCGCGCCGGACAGGGCAGCCCACAGCAGCGTGTCCGGCAGATCCGGCCCGCCGGTCAGCGCCTCCACGGCCAGGGACACGACGAGCAGCAGCCCGGCGCAGCCGGCGGCGGCCCCGGCGTCCCGCGCCCACCGCACGTCGTGGACGACACGGGCGCGGGCGGCGCGCTCACCGGGCCGGTGCGGCGGGACGAATCGTTGCTCCATGGCGCGCACGCTAAAGCCCTGGTCGGGCCCGGAAAGGAGGGTTTGACGCGGTTCCTATGCGGCGTCCGCCAACTTTGACGCGTGGTTGACGGGCCCGGCGGCGAAGTGGACGTATTCGCGGGTCAGCCGGAAGCCGGCGGTCCAGGCGAGCAGCCGGCTGGGGCGATTGTCGCGTGAGCAGGTCCAGCTGGCGCGCCGGCCGCGCGCCGCGATGTCGGCGGTCAGCCCGGTGACGCAGGCCAGGGCGAGATGCCGGCGGCGTTCGTCGGGTCCGGTGGCGCAGGCGACGTCCTCGTAGCGGCTGCCGGCGAAGCGGGTGCAGGCCAGTGCGAGGACGCGGCCCCGGCGGAAGGCGGCCCAGGCCAGGCCGGACCCGGCGAGGGCGGCGGGGCTGCCCCAGGTGCCGTGGAGCCAGGCCGCCGCGGGGTCGAGGGCGGCCAGCGCGCCCGCGTCCCCGGGGACGACACGGCGCACGGTCACCCCGTGGGGGACGCGCGGTACGACGGGCTCGGCCCGGTGTACGTAGAGCATCCGCTCCCACGGATGGAGGTGGCCGAAGGCGGCGCCGAGCACCGGGAGGAAACGGTCCGCTGCCTCGATGTAGTGCCCGGCGAGCGGGGCCAGCCGGCCGGGGGTGACGGCGCCGGGATTCCCGGCCAGAAGGGCGTGTCCGCCGCAGGTCACGGCGACGACGCGGGGCTCTTCGGTCCGGTCGGTCCACCACTGGCCGTGGCCGGTGGCGAGGACGTGCTCGGCGAGGGCGCCGGTGCCGGGAGCGCCGGAGAGGAAGACACGGGCGGGAGCGGGAGGCTGGTGGGACGCGTGGGGGATCACGGGTACTCCTGGTACGGACGCGGCGGAACGGAAACGGAAGAGCGACGGCCGGCCGGGCGGCCGTGGTGCGTCCGCCTGCGCGGTGCGGGTCTCTCGGTGGTGTGGCCGGCGGATGAGGGCGGACACGAGGGCGAAGAGGAGGGGCCGCCCGGACGGGGAAGCGGGTCACGACGCCCCAAGGGAGCGGGTTGCGGCGACCGGTCGGCGGGACGCCCGAAGGGGCGCCCGAGGGAGGGAGAGGCACGTGCGGTGCGTCCTCCATCGAAGCCGAGCGCGGGAGGGACCACAAGACCGGCGGACCCGCTCCTGCGCCTCACTGACGGGGAGTCGGCCACGGCGGCCGGGAAAGGCGGTCCCGAAACGGCGCTGGCGGAGCGGGGGCACGGTCAGCTGGACGGGAAGAGCCGCCGTGCCCCCGCGGCCAGGGGACGATCAGGCCACTGACGTCCCGCGGTCGGGGTGAGCGACCGAGAGGAACGCTAGCCCCGGCCGGCCGCCCGGAGTGGAGCGAGGCGCCCGAATTGACGGGTCTCTGACGGTGGCCGGGATCGACCGTCGCGACCCCGCCGATCCGGCCGTCACCCCGTACTCCCTCCGGCGCCCTGACCTGCGCCCGCGGCTCCGCGCCCGCGGCCGACACGTCCCGCCGACGCGTCCCACCGCCGCGTTCCGGCCGCCCGGGGCGCCGTACGGGCCCCGTCACGTAGAGGACGCGTCAAGAGAAGGCGGCGCGGCGTAAGGGGGGCGTCAACGGGAGCGGCGGCGTGGCTGGAATGAGGTTCGCTCGTCGTGTCCGAGTATTCGATTCTCTTCCTTCTCACCGGGAGCTCACGATGGCCGACGTGGCCTTCGTCCTCGCCACGGTCGCGATCTTCGCGCTGGTGGCGTTCATCGCCAAGGGGGTGGCCAAGCTGTGACTGCCGAGAACATCGTCGGTCTTCTCGTGGCCGCCGCCCTGCTGGGTTATCTGATCCTCGCCCTCGTCAAGCCGGAGAGGTTCTGAGCCCGAGATGAGTCCCGTCCTCGCTGGAGTGCTCCAGCTTCTGGCGCTGGTCGTCGCGCTCGGTCTGTCGTACCGGCCGCTCGGTGACTACATGGCGCGTGTCTACTCCTCGGAGAAGCACTACACACCCGAGAAGTGGATCTACCGGGTGATCGGCGCGAACCCGGACACGGAGATGCGCTGGCCGGCCTATCTGCGCGGAGTGCTCGCCTTCTCCGCCGTCAGCGTCCTCTTCCTCTACCTGCTGCAGCGGGTCCAGGGCGTGCTGCCCGGCTCGCTCGGCTTCGTGTCGATCGACCCGGACCAGGCGTTCAACACGGCCGCCTCGTTCGTCGCGAACACCAACTGGCAGTCGTACTCCGGCGAACAGGCCATGGGCCACGTCGTGCAGACCGGCGGCCTCGCGGTGCAGAACTTCGTCTCGGCGGCGGTCGGCATGGCCGTGGCGGTCGCCCTCGTCCGCGGTTTCGCCCGGTCCCGCTCCGGCGAGCTCGGCAACTTCTGGGCCGACCTCGTGCGCGGCACCGTCCGCGTCCTGCTGCCCCTCGCGGTGGTCGGCGCGCTGGTCCTGGTCGCCTGCGGCGCCATCCAGAACTTCTCCGGCATC
Organism: Streptomyces laurentii; assembly: GCF_040635425.1. Lineage (NCBI taxonomy): Bacteria > Bacillati > Actinomycetota > Actinomycetes > Kitasatosporales > Streptomycetaceae > Streptomyces > Streptomyces laurentii. Next base: position 43,359 of record NZ_JBEYHT010000060.1, read on the forward strand.
CACGAGGTCGGCCAGTTCAGCGGCGGAGCGCAGCAGTGGAACGGCGGCGCGGTGGCCTCGCAGGAGGTCATCAAGGAGCTGGGCACGAACGGCGGCGGCTACTTCAACGCCAACTCGGCGCACCCCTTCGAGAACCCCAACGGGCTGTCGAACCTCTTCGAGATCTACCTGATACTCGTGATCCCCTTCGCGATGACACGCACCTTCGGCCGGATGGTCGGCTCGCTCAAGCAGGGGTACGCGATCCTCGGCACGATGGCCGTGATCTGGGTCGGCTTCACCGCGCTGATGATGTGGACCGAGTTCGCCCACCGCGGCCCGGCCCTGGAGATCGCGGGCGGGGCGATGGAGGGCAAGGAGACCCGGTTCGGGATCGCCGGCTCCTCGCTGTTCGCGGTCGCCACGACGCTGACCTCGACCGGCGCGGTGAACTCCTTCCACGACTCGTACACCGGCTTCGGCGGCGGCATCGCGATGCTCGGCATGCAGCTCGGCGAGATCGCGCCCGGTGGTGTCGGCTCCGGCCTCTACGGCATGCTGATCATGGCGGTCATCGCCGTCTTCATCGCGGGCCTGATGGTCGGCCGTACGCCCGAGTACCTGGGCAAGAAGATCGGCACCCGCGAGATCAAGTTCGCGGCCTGCTACATCCTGATCACCCCGGCGCTCGTGCTCTGCTTCACGGCGCTCGCGATGGCGCTGCCGACGCCTCCGCACTCGATGACGAACACGGGCGCGCACGGCTTCTCCGAGATCCTGTACGCCTACACCTCCGGTGCCAACAACAACGGATCGGCCTTCGGCGGCCTGAACGCGGACACCCAGTGGTTCAACTCGACCGTCGGCATCGCGATGCTGCTCGGCCGCTTCCTGCCGATGGTGTTCGTCCTCGCGCTCGCCGGCTCGCTGTCCGAGCAGGCGCCCGTACCGGCGACCGCGGGCACGCTGCGGACCGAGAAGCCGCTGTTCACGGGCCTGCTGGTCGGCACGATCCTGATCATCACCGGTCTCACCTACTTCCCGGCCCTCGCCCTTGGACCGCTCGCCGAAGGGCTCGCGGCATGACACACGACATACGCAAACACGACGCGAACGACGCAACGGATCGCGACGTACGGAATCACGACGCGAAGAATCACGAGGACGCCATGTCCGCCACGCATCCGGCCCCCTCTCCGCACGGGGACCCCTCCGGCGACCAGCGCGCCCACGGGCGGGTCGGCGGGGGTCTGTTCGACCCGAAGCAGCTGGTCACGTCCTTCCCGGACGCGGTGCGCAAGCTCGACCCGCGGGTGATGGTCAAGTCGCCCGTGATGTTCGTGGTCCTGGTCGGGTCGGTCCTCACCACCGTCCTCGCGTTCCTGCACCCCTCGGACTGGTTCGGCTGGGCGATCACCGCCTGGCTGTGGCTGACGACGATCTTCGCCAACCTCGCCGAGGCCGTGGCCGAGGGCCGCGGCAAGGCCCAGGCCGACACCCTGCGCAAGGCCAAGACCGACACGGTCGCGCGCCGGCTGTCCGGCACGGCCGAGGAGCAGGTCCCCGGCACCGACCTGCGCGTCGGCGACCTCGTGGTCTGCGAGGCCGGCGACATCATCCCCGGCGACGGTGACGTCGTCGAGGGCGTCGCGAGCGTGGACGAGTCCGCGATCACCGGCGAGTCCGCCCCCGTCATCCGGGAGTCCGGCGGTGACCGGTGCGCGGTGACGGGCGGTACGAAGGTGCTCTCCGACCGGATCGTCGTGAAGATCACCACCAAGCCGGGCGAGACCTTCATCGACCGCATGATCAACCTGGTCGAGGGCGCGGCCCGGCAGAAGACGCCCAACGAGATCGCCCTCAACATCCTGCTCGCCTCGCTGACGATCGTCTTCCTGCTGGCCGTCGTCACCCTGAAGCCGTTCGCGATCTACGCGGGGGCCGACGAGCAGACCTCCCTGATCGTCCTCACCGCGCTCCTCGTCTGCCTCATCCCCACGACGATCGGCGCCCTGCTCTCCGCGATCGGCATCGCCGGCATGGACCGGCTCGTGCAGCGCAACGTCCTCGCCATGTCGGGCCGCGCGGTCGAGGCCGCCGGCGACGTGTCCACGCTGCTGCTCGACAAGACGGGCACCATCACCCTGGGCAACCGCCAGGCCGCCGAGTTCGTGCCGGTCAAGGGCGTGACGGAGGCCGAGGTCGCGGACGCCGCCCAGCTGTCGTCGCTGGCCGACGAGACCCCCGAGGGCCGTTCGGTCGTCGTCCTCGCCAAGGAACGGTACGGGCTGCGCGAACGCCACCAGGGCGAACTCGAGCACGCCGAGTGGATCGCCTTCACCGCCCAGACCCGGATGTCCGGCGTGAACGTCGACGGCAAGCAGACCCGTAAGGGCGCGGCCGGTTCGGTCCTCGCCTGGGTACGCGACCAGGGCGGCCACGTCGCCGAGGACGCCGACACGCTGGCGAACCGGATCTCCGAGGCCGGCGGCACCCCGCTCCTCGTCGCGGTCAAGGACGCCAAGGGCGCGCGCGTCCTGGGTGTCATCCACCTGAAGGACGTCGTCAAGGACGGCATGCGGGAGCGGTTCGACGAACTGCGCCGCATGGGCATCAAGACCGTCATGATCACGGGTGACAACCCGCTGACCGCCCGGGCCATCGCCGAGGAGGCGGGTGTCGACGACTTCCTCGCCGAGGCCACCCCCGAGGACAAGATGGCCCTCATCAAGCGGGAGCAGGCGGGCGGCAAGCTCGTCGCCATGACCGGCGACGGCACCAACGACGCCCCGGCGCTCGCCCAGGCCGACGTCGGCGTGGCGATGAACACGGGCACGTCGGCCGCCAAGGAGGCCGGCAACATGGTCGACCTCGACTCGAACCCGACCAAGCTCATCGAGATCGTCGAGATCGGCAAGCAGCTCCTCATCACCCGGGGCGCGCTGACCACCTTCTCCATCGCCAACGACGTGGCGAAGTACTTCGCCATCATCCCCGCCATGTTCGCGGTGGCGTATCCGTCGCTGGACAAGCTGAACATCATGGGCCTGTCGTCGCCCGAGTCCGCCATCCTTTCGGCCGTCATCTTCAACGCGCTGATCATCGTGGCCCTGGTCCCGCTCGCCCTGAAGGGTGTGCGCTACCGGCCGTCCAGCGCGGACTCGATGCTCCGCCGCAACCTCGGGATCTACGGCCTCGGCGGCCTCGTCGCCCCGTTCGTCGGCATCAAGATCATCGACCTGCTCCTCTCCCTCATCCCCGGAATCGGCTGATCCACGATGAACAACTCGGTAGGAAACACGGGCCGCGTGCTCTGGGCCGGCCTCCGGGCCCTGATCGTCCTCACGGTGGTGTGCGGCGTGCTCTACCCGCTCGCCGTCACCGGGATCGCCCAGCTCGTCTTCCCCGGCAAGGCCAACGGCTCGGAGATCAAGGACGACGGGAAGGTCGTCGGCTCCGCGCTCATCGGACAGCGGTACGACCTGCCGCTCAAGGAAGGCCAGGAGACGGCCGCCCCGGACCTGCGCTGGTTCCAGCCGCGCCCGTCCAACGGCCTCGGCACCAACAGCGTCAACACCCAGTACGCGCTCCTCCTCTCCGGCGCCACCAACCGCTCCGCCGACAACGCCGAGCTGATCAGCTGGGTGAAGGAGGCGAAGGCGGCCGTGCTCAAGGACAACTCCACCGCCGACTACCAGGTCAAGCCGTCCCAGGTGCCGGCCGAAGCGGTGACGTCCTCCGGCTCGGGTCTGGACCCGCACATCTCCCCGGCGTACGCCGAACTCCAGGTCCACCGCGTCGCGGAGAGGAACCACCTCACCGTGGCCCAGGTCGACAAGCTGGTCGCCGACCACACCGACGACCGGATCCTCGGCTTCATCGGCGAGCCGCGCGTCAACGTCCTCCAGCTCAACATCGCGCTGAAGGACCGCGTACACCTCCTTGGTGGGGGCCACGTTCCAGTCGGGGGCCAGGGTCTCCTCGGGGTCCCACTTCTCGACCCCGAAGGTGCCCACCAG